>JAOZLM010000282.1 GCA_029934815.1 Desulfocapsa sp.
CGCCGGGAAATCCATGGCTCCCGATTTGATCTCTGTTCCATCATTAATGCACGTTCCGGAAAATGCAGTGAAGATTGTAAGTATTGCGCACAATCATCACGATATGATACGGATATAACACGTTATGAGCAGATCGATGGTGCACTTGCCCTTTCACAAGCCCGTGAAAATGACAGTTACGGAGTAAAGCGTTTATCACTGGTTACTGCCGGACATTCTTTACAAGTTGAACAACTCGCTAGTCTGGGTGAGATGTATCAGGCCATGGCTGCAAAAACAGAACTTAAATTTTGTGCTTCCATGGGGTTCCTGACTCATGAGACTGCACAACGCCTCTATTCCTACGGGGTTCGCAGATACCATTGTAACCTTGAAGCCTGCCGTGAATTCTTTCCCTCAATATGCACAACCCACACCTGGCAGGAGAAGGTAGCCACTTTGAAAATTGCCCGTGATGCCGGGATGGATCTCTGTTCCGGAGGAATCATTGGCATGGGTGAAAGTGTCCGGCAGCGTCTGCAACTTGCCTTTGAGCTGCGTGATCTCAAAGTACTTTCTATCCCGATAAATATATTGTCTCCAATAGAAGCAACCCCACTGGAAGATATTGCCCCCATTGAACTAAATGATGTTTTGCGCTGTGTTGCAATGTTTCGCCTGATAAATCCAAAAGCTGTGATCCGGATAGCTGGCGGCAGAGGGCGTTTTGGCAATGATCAGTATAAACTATTCAAAGCCGGAGCCAATGGTTCCATCGTTGGCGATTATCTCACTACCATGGGTGCTGGTGTTAAGGAAGATTTACACGCCTTTTCCAAGCTTGGTTTTCAGTTCTCATGAATCCCGAAGAATTACTCAGCTATGACAGGAAACATCTCTGGCACCCATACAGTTCAGTAAGTAATCCATTACCGGTTTATGGGGTAGCGTCAGCAAGTGGAGTGCGTCTTCGTTTAAACGATGGCCGAGAGCTGATCGATGGTATGGCTTCCTGGTGGTCTGCTATTCATGGTTATAATCATCCTGTACTAGTAAATGCGATACAGGAGCAGGCAGCTATATTGCCCCACGTTATGTTTGGTGGGCTTACCCATGAGCCTGCTGTGCAACTGGCAAAAACGCTGGTTGAGATAACGCCATCCGGGCTTGATCTGGTGTTTTTGGCCGATTCAGGTTCGGTATCCGTGGAAGTGGCCATGAAAATGGCAATGCAATATTATTATGCTGCCGGAAAAACTCAAAAACATAAGTTTCTGACTATTCGATCCGGATATCATGGTGATGTGCTGCACTGTATGTCAGTTTGTGATCCTGTAACAGGTATGCATCAGTTGTTTTCCGGTGTTTTGCCAAAGTACTTTTTTGCCGATAAGCCTGAATGTAAATTTTCAGATGAGTGGGATGTAAACGATATACACTCATTGCAGACACTCATCGAACAACACCATAATGAGCTTTGCGCTGTAATCCTCGAACCGATTGTCCAGGGTGCTGGCGGGATGCGTTTTTACCACCCCGAATATCTACGACAGGTACGAGCACTTTGCGACACCTTTGATGTACTCTTAATAGCAGACGAAATTGCCACCGGATTTGGCAGAAGTGGAAAACTCTTTGCTTGTAATCACGCAGATATTACACCGGATATTATGTGTCTTGGAAAAGCCCTGACTGGCGGCACCATGACACTTGCTGCAACCATTGCCACAAGAAAAATTGAGGAAGTGATATCTGCAACGGCTCCTGGTGTTTTTATGCATGGGCCAACGTTTATGGGCAATCCTCTTGCTTGTGCTGTGGCGCAGGCATCAGTTCAATTACTTCTTGATTCTGATTATTCAACACAGATACAAAATATTGAAAAACAGCTGGAAGAAGGGCTTGCTCCCTGCCGGGATCTGAAATCGGTAGCGGATGTTCGAGTGCTTGGAGCCATAGGAGTGGTAGAATTACTGGACGCAGTAGATATGGCAAGTATTCAACCGGCATTTGTTGAAAAGGGTGTTTGGGTACGTCCCTTCGGGCGACTTGTTTATATTATGCCGCCATATTGTATGAATAATGATGATTTACAATATTTATGCTCTGCTATCTGCGCTGTCCTTGAAGAGGAATCAGCCAGATGAAAACAGACTACGCACAAAAGCTGGATCAATTACAGGCAAAAGGACGGCTGAGAGATTTGCGTCCTGTGGAGAACGGGAAGTATAGTCTGAATCTCAGTTCCAACGATTATCTGGGGATTGGTGCAAATCAGGAACTGCAACAGGAATTCTATGATGGGCGCAGTCAATCGACTATATCTGATTATGAACTTGCTGCATCCTCATCCCGATTACTTACCGGAGATACCCAGCTTGCCCATGATCTGGAAGATAAACTTGCCGCAGCATATCAGAGTGAAGCCGCTCTTCTGTATAATTCAGGGTATCACGCAAATATAGGAATTCTGCCAGCTCTGTTTGGCAAGAATGATTTAATTCTCTCCGACAAGTTAAATCACGCAAGTATCCATGATGGCTTTCGTTTGAGCCGTGCGCAATGCAAACGCTATAATCATTCGGATTATAAACAGTTACGTACACTGCTGACAAAATATCGAAAACAGTACGAACAGGTAGTAATTGTTTCTGAGTCTGTTTTTAGTATGGATGGTGATGTTGCTGATATTGCACAGTTGGCAGATATTAAGAATGAATTTAACACTATGCTCTATATCGATGAGGCGCATGGCGTCGGACTGTATGGCGAAAGTGGTTTGGGTAAGGTTGAGGCAACAGGGCAACTGGCTAATGTGGATCTGCTGGTTGGGACTTTTGGCAAAGCCTGGGCTTCTGTTGGTGCCTTCGTGTGTTGCAGTGAAGTAATACGAAAATATTTAATTAACCGTAGTCGTTCACTGATATTTACAACGGGTTTGCCACCGGTAACTCTCAACTGGAATCGATTTGTTTTTGAGAAAAGTCTGGCAATGCATACAGAACGGCTGCATCTGCAATCCCTTTCAGGGAAATTACGTGCTGCCTTATCCAGGTTAGGCGTAGCGCAGGAAAACAGCAGCAATATTATTCCCATCCCTAAAGGTGATGATCAAAAGGCATTGCTGCAGGCAACAGAAATGCAAAAGCAAGGCTATCTGATTTTACCCATCCGGCCTCCCGCTGTACCCGAAGGAACCGCAAGATTTCGTTTGTCTCTATGTGCCAATATGCAGTGGCAGGATTTACAAAAACTTGGCCGACAGCTTCTCAAACAAAACAGTGACAGCCAATGAAACACCAGTGGCTGCATAAACAGCAGAAAAATAATATTCTAATATTCTGCAATGGCTGGGGGATGGATAGTGAGCCGGTAAAACATCTTGCAAGTGACAGCTATGATGTTTTGATGCTGTACGATTACACCAGCCTTGAATCAACAATAGACATTGCTGAAATTATCGATACGTATAAAACAACATCTCTCATCTCCTGGTCAATGGGAGTATGGGCCGGTCAGCAGATTTTTAATGGAATGCAGCAGCATTTAACAAATCTAATCGCTATCAATGGTACTCTCTGCCCCATCGATGATGAATATGGAATCCCTGAAAAAACAGTTCGCGGCACCCTTAAAAACCTTGATGAGAAACAACGCCTAAAGTTTTACTATCGTATGTGTCGTGACCGGGATTTGTACAAAAAATTTATCAAGAATCAACCAAAGCGCACAGTCGCCGACCAGAAACAGGAGTTGAAAAGCTTGCT
>JAOZLM010000040.1 GCA_029934815.1 Desulfocapsa sp.
CGTTTTGGCGCTTTTGATTATATCCAAAAACCTGTGGAGAAAGACCAGCTCCTCAAAACCAGCCGACTGGCACTGCAGCAATACCACTTACAGAAAGAAAAAGTAAAAGCAGAAGAAGGCAGGGAACGGTATCGCAGCTACCTTGATGCTTTATTTCGCAGTGTCTCCGATGCTATTCTGACAATTGATGATGACATGACTATCGTCAAGATGAACCAGGCAGCCCGGTCATTATTCAGCTCAATAAATCCTGCGATCCAGGAGCAGGCAAACCTGACCACTGTTTGCCCTGGAGAAAGTGACTGTTTTTTTAAAAATGATACTGAAAAAGTATTACGCTCAGGCGTTGAAATAACAGAACAACGAATCGAATTTACAAGCAGCACAGGAAAACAAAAAGTTGTCAGCCTCTGCGTTTCACCATTGGATGATGGGCGAGGCGGTACCCATGGAGTGGTTATAGTTATCCGTGATATGACTGTCATCATGCCTCAGGTAGAAGGAAAACAGCGTTCAACCTTTCACAGGATGATCGGATCAAGTGTCATCATGCAGAGTGTTTACACCATGATCGAGAATGTCGGCAGGGTTGATTCTGCTGTTCTCATAACAGGTGAAAGCGGGACAGGAAAAGAACTTGCCACAGAAGCACTCCATCTTGAAAGCCACAGAAAACACAGGCCACTTGTAAAAGTTGACTGTACAGCTATCCCGGAAAACCTTCTTGAAAGTGAGCTTTTTGGCCATAAAAAAGGCTCATTTACCGGAGCTGACGAAGATCGTATGGGTCGAATTCTTCAGGCGGATGGCGGAACACTTTTTCTCGATGAAATCGGAGATATTTCCTCCATGATGCAGTTACGGCTGTTACGTTTCCTGCAGGAAAAAACTTTTTATCCTGTAGGTCGTGATACCGCAATCCAGGTTGATGTAAGAGTAATTGCAGCCACCAATGTAAATTTGCGTGAGCAGGTTCAAAAAGGAACATTCAGGGAAGATCTTTATTTTCGTCTTCGTGTTATTGATATTATTCTTCCTCCTTTACGCGAACGAAACGGCGACACAATTCTCCTTGCCAAACATTTTTTAAATCACTATGCCAGCCAGATGGGAAAGCCAATAACCGGGATCTCAGAACAGGCCATGGACGCTCTCTCTGCATATCACTGGCCGGGAAATATTCGAGAACTCGAACATGTCATCGAACGTGCCGCTGTTCTTTGTAATGACAGCACGATCTCGACAGAATTCCTGCCTGTGGAAATTCTTTATCCTCAGGAACATAGTCACCTGACTACTACTCAGGTTCAGGAAGCGACCATTCCCGAGAATGAACCACAATTTACCCCACAATATTTTCATGCTGACAACCAGAAGAACTCTATTATTGCAGCTCTGAAAAAGAGTGGTGGCAACAAGGCCAAAGCAGCCCGCCTGCTAAACATTGATCGCTCCACCCTGTATCGAAAGTTAAAAGAACTGCAAATAGACCTGAACTCCCTCGACCTATAACCACCCTACGCCACACTTCTGCCGTATCAGAAGTGTGGCATATCGCAACACTTCTGTAGCGAACATTCCTCTTCCATAGTTCCCTCTTTTTTGCTATTATTACAAAAGCTACCACATCCTACTGTTATAACGACTATTAAGTAAATCATTAATAGCTTTTCAAGATAGGCACCATATGTGCAATGTCTAAAATTAAAGTGGATAAGTAGCCTAACCATGAAGGAGAACAGATGCAGCGGTTCCCAACAACAACAGATGAATTTAAAGAACGGTTTCCTAACGAAGAAACTAGTCTGCAATTCCTCTTTGCAAAACGCTGGCCCAAGGGTTTTGAATGTTCTTACTGCAACTGGCTGAACCCTGAACAACTTCCCGCTAAAACCATAATCTGTGGTCACTGCGGCCATCCGACATCGGTTACTTCAAATACTATTATGCATGGCACTAAAAAGCCTTTGTCTGAATGGCTTCTCTGTATCTGGTGGTTTGCGGTTAGTGAGGAAGGGCATAGTGCAAAAGATCTGCAACGCTTATTAAAACTCTCCAGTTATCAGACTGCCTGGACCTGGCTGCAGAAGCTAAGAATGGCCATGGCCTCCTCTGACAACAAACAATGCAGGGATACAGTAGAGATTGCCACTGCATCTATTTTTCTGGGCGGAGAAGAAAAAAATAACGCAAATATAATTGCTGCTTCCGAAATCATTCAGCCTGCAGGTATTACCGGCAGAATTAAAATGAAAACAATTACAGAAATCATTCCTGAGCTTATTCAAAATTTCCTGAACACCCACATCCTGCAAGGATCTTCGCTGATTCTCCCTGAGCTTGATGCCTTCAGCACTGTATCCAGGAACAACTTTATCACCATAAATAGTGCCATTGTTGATCGCAGTGAACAAGTCATCAAAAGTTTTGAAATATGGCTCAACAAAATCCATCGCGGTGGAGTTGTCGCCAAACATTTGCAGCTCTATCTCGATGAATTCTGTTTTCGCAGTAATGCCGCAATGCTCCACGATACCGAGGCTGTTTTTGAGCTTCTGCTGAATGGAGTGATTCATAACAAATCGATGTCTTACAAAAGTTTAACCTCTAAAGAGCGGTAAGGAGTAAACAATGTCTCAAATTCAAACAGGATTACTCGTACTGCTCCTGACTTTCCTTGGCGTGGTTGGATACAATATATATGAAAACGAAACAACTCCGGAAGAACGCTCTTACAGTGAATTCGTTAACTTACTTGAACAAGACAAAATAAAATCGGTTCATTTAAAAGGCGGAGAAATCACAGCGGAAGACACCCTCACGCATTCTTTTAGCACTTATGCACCTGACGTTGCTTCTCTTATGCCTCTCTTAAAAGATAAAAAAATCACCGTTACTGCTGAATCAGCTGCTGAAAGCTGGGGCGGGTCTATGAAAGCAATGCTGCCAATATTCTTAATTCTTGGCGGCTATCTGATTTTCAGTAGAAACCAACAGGGCCCAAAGGCCGATTTTGGCAAAGGTAAAGGAAAAGGATTTCACCCCAAAGAGAAGATAAATGTCAGTTTTAATGATGTTGCAGGTATCAGCGAAGCTCGTCTCGAACTCTCTGAAGTTGTAGATTCGTTGACCAATCCCGAGAAATTCTCAGTCCTTGGTGGATACATTCCAAAAGGTATTCTTTTGGAAGGCCCTCCGGGAACAGGAAAAACATTGCTGGCGAAAGCAATTGCCGGTGAAGCGTCCGTCCCTTTTTATTCAATTGGCGGCTCTGACTTTGTTGAAATGTTTGTTGGTGTTGGCGCATCACGAGTCCGTGATCTTTTCACAGAGGCCAAGAAAAATGCGCCATGTATCATCTTCATCGATGAAATTGATGCAATCGGCGGTAAGCGAAGTGGTGGAAACGCCAGTGGATCAAATGACGAACGGGAACAAACCCTCAATGCCCTCCTCGTTGAAATGGATGGTTTTGATTCTGATGAAACCGTAATCATTATAGCAGCCACAAACAGACCTGACATGCTCGATCCTGCACTGCTCAGACCCGGCAGATTTGACCGCCAGGTGACCATTGCACTTCCGGATGTGAAAGGACGAAGAAAGATACTTGAAGTACATGCAAAAAAGATAGTTCTGGCTCGCGGCACAGATATGTCAACGATTGCAAGAGGAATCCCAGGATTCAGCGGCGCAGAAATCGCCAACCTTGTGAATGAAGCAGCTCTAATGGCAGCACGCAAAAATAAAACAGCAGTAGACAGCGGTGATTTTGAAGATGCTAAAGACAAGATAAGCCTTGGTCTTGAACGCAAAAACCTTGTGATCAATGAAAAAGACAGAAGAATCACGGCTTATCATGAAGCAGGCCATGCAATCACAGCAAAGCTTCTTCCTGATACTGACCCTGTTCATAAAATCACCATCATCCCTCGTGGACGTGCACTGGGCCTCACACAACAAGTACCACTTGATGACAAATACACCTATTCACGAGACTATCTGATAAACCGCATAAAGATATTAATGGGCGGACGTGTCGCGGAAGAGATCATTTTTAATCACCAGACTACCGGCGCCAGCAATGACATCGTTTCTGCAACTGATATCGCATCTCGTTTTGTCTGTGAGTTTGGCATGAGTGAAGCCATAGGGCCCATCGCCTATTCACAGGAGCAGGATGGACATTTAGGCAGCACATCATCTTCAAAAGCGTACAGCGAGAAGACTGCCGAACAAATTGATCAGGAAATCAAAAATCTGATAGGGCAGTGCTACAAGGAAACATACGACATGCTCGAAGTGAACAATAAATTCCTGCATAAGCTTGCGGAAGCACTGCTGGTTAACGAGACTGTAGATGGCGAGGAATTTGAAATCGTACACCAATGTTTTTTAAACGACAAAAAAATAGAAGAAAATATACGAAACAAGCAAAAGGAGGGATAAACCAAAAAGTACCACATTGATTTTTCAGAATTTAACTGAATGTTTTACAAGGAGGAGAAAATGCAAACACGGAAAAAATTTATGCGAACGGCACTGGCCCTGACTACAGGCACAATACTGTTTGCACCCATACATCTCTCAGCAATGGACGCATCAGATGCACCGGAATCGGTGACCATTGATTCAATGGCTAAACTGTATGCCCCTGTTGAGTTTGATCATCTTATGCATACCGAATATGCAAGCTGTGAGGAATGTCACCATCACACAACTGGTGTTCAGGTAGCTGACCCGAATTGTCTGAGATGCCACGCAAACACACCAGAAGCTGATGAAGTGAGCTGTGTTGGATGTCACGCTGCAGATCGATTTGATGACAAATATCTGGCAACACTGGATGATCCAACAATATACCACATCGACAAGCCCGGATTAAAGGGAGCGTATCATCTGAACTGTATCGGTTGTCATGTAATCATCGACGGCCCGACAGGTTGTCAGGATTGTCATGCGATGACAGAGGCTGGGGAAAAGCGGTTCAACACGGGAAAACATGCTCCGGCAGGTGGAAACACATCTGGCGCGCATCATTGACCAGCTTCCGGTAACCAGTCTAAGAGAGGACATTATGAAAAAACTTAATCGAAGAAGTTTTATAAAAGGCGGCCTGGCGACAACAGCTGCTGCCGCGGTTTTAAAAGAAACGAAAAGTGAAGCCTCCGGCGATTTCGATAACTATCCCGAAGGAATGGGCGTAATTGTTGACCTTACCCGCTGTGTGGGTTGCAGGTCTTGTGAAGCTGCTTGTAATAAAGAACAGGGTCTACCTGAACCGGCAGTCCCATTTGATGACTTTTCAGTATTTGACATCATACACCACGGTGAAAAACGACGTACCGATGAAACAGCCTATACAATCGTCAATCGTTACGATCCACCTGAAATTGATCATCCATTATTTAGAAAAATCCAGTGTAACCACTGTAATGAGCCTGCATGTCTCACATCATGTTTTGTTAATGCTTACACAAAGACTCCGGAAGGCGCAGTTATTTATAACGCATCGGTTTGTGTTGGTTGCAGAACCTGTATGATTGCATGTCCATTCTATATTCCAACATTTAAATACTCCAGTGCTTTCACTCCGAGGATCATGAAATGTATCTTCTGTTATGACACTCGCCTTAAAAACGGAAAGCCACCTGCATGTGTTGAAGCCTGTCCACAGGAAGCATTAACCTTTGGTAAACGTAGAGACGTTTTAAAAATTGGAAAACAACGCATCCGTGAAACTCCGGGTAAATACGTTGATCATATTTATGGTGAGCATGAGGTAGGCGGTACCGCCTGGATGTATCTCTCAAGTGTACCATTCGACAAAGTCGGTTTTGATACACACGTACCAAAAGAGCCTATTATCAACTCTGTTAAAGAATTTCTTGCCATGGTTCCTATGGTTCTTACCATCTGGCCTGGCCTTTTTGTAGGTTTCCATTTACTTGCCACACGTAAAGACAAGATACAGGAACTTGAGAAAGAAAAAGAATTGAGAAAACTGAAAGAAAATGATGAGAAGGAGGAGCAGGTATGAGACTCTTTTCTAAAGATAGACCTGAAATTCCAATTGTAAACCATACAAAAGAAGATGGATCCGCATGGACCATTAAAGAAAAATTATTGTTGGGACTCTCTGTTACAGAATATAAAAAACAGTTTTTCAGAAACCCTGTAAACTGGTTTATGATTATGATTTTTGCCATTGGCGTTCCCCTTATCCTTGGCCGTTACGCTTTTGGTCTTGGCTGGGTTACCCATGCATCAAATGATTACCCCTGGGGTCTGTTCCTGGGATTTGGACTCTTTGGTATGGTTCCTCTGTCGGCATCGGGCTTTATGCTTGGTACAACAGTAGAACTTTTTGGCAGAAAAGATTTTCATTCAATCGAACGGCTTGCACTGCTTAACGGTCTCCTTGGTTACTTCTTTGCAGTTCTGTTTCTTGAGATTGATCTTGGTATGCCATGGCGTCTGCCCTATCCTATGTTCGTATCCTTAGGACCTGCTGCTGTATTGTTCCTTGTTGCCTGGCATGTTGCGACCTATCTTTCTGTACAGGTTGCTGAAGTGCTGCCTGCTCTTTTTGAGTGGATGGGATGGCTCAAGGGAAAACGTATTATAAGAAAATATGTTCTTGGTCTCACTGTTGCTGGTATTATCCTGTCGACACTGCATCAGGGCGCTTTAGGTGCCTTATTCACTTACGCACCCGCAAAAGTACACCCACTATGGTTATCAACAAACTTTCAATGGTTACATTTCTTTGTTTCATCCATTTTTGGCGGACTTTCCATGGTAATTATTGCATCCACCCTGATCAAGAATTTTATGGGCTGGCGTTGTGATGAAGAGTTCAAAGCCAATCTTGATTACGTAACTGTTGGAATGGCAAAAGGTGCGTCCCTTGCAATGATCACTTATCTGGTTATTAAACTTGTAGCTGTTGCTCATGATCAGGAATGGACCTATCTCTTAACAGGATGGGGAAGTTACTACATGCTTGAACTCGGTGTAGCAGTTGTACTGCCGATGTTTATGTTTGCCTTTGGCGTCAGAAACAACTGGGTAACACTTATCAGATTTGGTGCCTTTATAGCGGCAATCGGAATCATCTGGAACCGTTTGAATACTTCTCTGGTATGCTATAACTGGCAGATGTATCAAGAGATTCCACACTGGAAGGAAGTATGGATCACAGTAACAATTTACGCTCTCTACTTCTTAACCTACCGGTTCATCGTCTATCGCTTGCCCATCGTGTATGAATGGAAAGGTGAGAGATAATAACTGAGCTCTACCCCCTAACCCGGTTCGGGATCCTGATTAGAAATGGGATCCCGGACTGCTTCTTAACCGTACCAGACTCAAAGGGAGAACAAATGAAAAACATATTTTCGAAAATTTCATTGAAACGAATATTCTCTCTATTTACATTCAGCACCATTGCCCTGCTTCTTCTCATTATCTTTTTTGCAGGAAAACAATATCTTTTATATCGCCACTGCGGGCAGATGCTCGAATCAAGCCAGCATCTTCTCTTTCAATTTACAGGAATAAAAGAACATATCAACGAAAGACTTCTCCACAACAAATCAATAAACAGCCAGGAACTTATAAAGGAAATCCAGAGTCTGGATGATGGACTGAGCGGCATACTTGATGACGTTCTTATTCCGGAAGAATACAAATTAAATTTTCTCAGCCAGTTTGATCTGGTAGACATTACAGTAACACTACGAAGTATTAACAACAGTGAGGGAAGTCCCGAGACAAATCAACTGACAAAACTCACAGCACAGTTACAAAATATAAATTCAAAACTTAGCGTCTTTCATCAATTACTATCGCGCTACACACAAAAACAGCTACTGGGATTACACAGGGCACTGGTTGGCTTACTTGCCATTGTCATAGCTCTGGTTTCCATTATGCTGCTGGTTATTAATCAATATATAACTTCACCTATTATTCATTATTGCAAAAACTTATTCCCTGAAGAAAAAGATTCCATCTCTCTTTTTACTTTACACAAAACAATTGAAAATCTTGCCATTCAACCCATTGCGAGAAGCACTCAGCCCAACGATGGAAATGTCGACGAACTTTCTGTTCTTTACCGAAACAGTAGTGTTGGTAATCTGCTTGGAGGTCTCAGTAACGAGCTGACAAACCGCTCAAATGGTATCATTAATTACACGCAGGCAATCCTTGATCTGAGTGAGGATCTGCAGATTGATAATGACTCAAAACAGCTATTACAGAAGCTGTTTGCTGAAGAAAAGAAGATGGCAGAACTCCTTATGCATATGCTGCAATTTACCAGTATCAGCAAAAAAGGTGATCCGCAGAACCTTTCGCTGAACGATCTTTTTGAGCAAATAACAACTCTTGTTCAGGGAACTCTCAAGAATGATCGTATCCATCTAATGATTCATCTGGACGATCCTGCACGAATTTTAAACTATCATGTCACTGATCTGCAACTTGTCATCTTATCTGCGCTGCAAAGTAGCAGAGCTGCCCTTAATCGGAATAGCAGCACAGATGAATCTCAAAAACAGATAAATATATCTTTTGCTGATGATAAAATAGCGAAAAACAGCGTTGTGGTCTCAATTCAGGACAATGGTACTCCCTGGAATCTAAACAATGGACAGTCAGCGAATACTTCTGATGATAAACCCTGGCATAATATGACCTTCTGCAACGACTTCCTGCAAACCTTTGGTGGCAGCCTTACTGTCGTAAGAGAAAATGGCCAGACAAATCTATGTGTTATTGAGATCCCTTTTCGTGAAGAAGACACTGAATGAGTATCTCCGACAAAGTTTAAAATGATTACCATCAAATCTCAGGTACGGTTTTGGTCATTGCGAGCTTAGAGTCTACGCTTACCTGGTCCGGAATGAGATAGTGAGAATCCACTAAAGCAGTGCTTCATTAGTAATCAATGGTTTTTTTCAAAACAATATAACAAGACCTATCTACAACAACTTGCAACAACAACGTTGGTACAAACTACAGTTTTTTCTTTTTCTGCAACACTTCTGTCATAACCACATCAGCTGCAACACAAAAGCGCTGTGCGCAACAAAACAGTTAACCCAACGACTATAACTTGTATTTTTAGTCACTTACCCACTTAGTTCAATTATTATGGTATTCGTTCTCAAACTGGCACTATTGATGCTTAATAGAAAGTAAATAAACAGAAAAAGCTAAATTTATAAAACTCAGGAGAACAGAATGAATACAAGAATAGAAAAACAAATTCAGGTTGATGCAATACGTGAAACTTCAACATTTGCACTTAGTGTAGGAATTGTATCGGCAGCTCTGATTGGAATATGGGGTGCTGTATGTCTTATCAGCGCACTCTCCAATAATGGACCTGTTAATCTTATTAAAGGATTCATCTCAACAATTGTTGGTTCATAAACTCAAATAATCAGGAATTTTAAAATTTTAACAGGAGAACATCATGGAAAACAATCAATCGAAAACAGCCGGCAGAATTATATTAGCAGTTGGTTCTCTCATGTGTCTTTGGGTAGGCGCAGCACTTATCAGTGCATTATCAACAGTAGGTTGGTCGGTAAGCACTCTCGCTGGACAATATATGACAGCCATAGGAATGGTAAAACCGTTACATACACTGGTTGATTACTACACCCACATTAAGGGCATTGAGTATTTAATCTGTGTTGCTTTCTTTGTTGCCTTTCCGGTTTTCTTTAAATATGTAAACAAGGCTCCAGCACAAGTTAAAGCGTCAAAATAATATAACAGACAAACTTCTCTACTTCTCCCCTCTGATTTTCATAGTTCTTTGTGAAAACCAGAGGGGTTTTTTTTATTAATGATTTTTCTATTGAACACTGTAAGATCAAAGCAATTAAACTATCTCATTAAACACGTTCCCATACAAACTAGGTGACAATATATGCTGCAATGGCTCCTGATTCGCACCTCACGACTTTTAGACTGGGTCGTTGTTATTTTAGTCGTTTTTACTCTTGTTTATATTTGTCAGAAATTAAGTACCATCCTGGACCCGCCTTCCAAAAAGACTAGTGATGATTCCAAGGACGAATAGTCTCATCTCGTACTTCTCTATTTCCACGCTTAATGTGCTTTAACAGTATCACCATGAGGGTGTGGATCTGAAGGAGACTCCATTCCCTTTGATTTAATATGACAAGCGTCACATCGGGTATTGGATGCGAAGGCTGTTTCGCCATCGTGACAAGCTCCGCAGGATTTTCCTTTTGCCAGAGCACTCATGGTCTGATCTTTCTTGGGTGTAATGCCGCGCTGCATAACAAAAAGGCTATCGTGGCAGGAACCGCATTCAAGTCCTATATCATCAGTATGAACACGATGGTCAAAACGCACATTTACAGGATGCTCCATAATTATAGGGCTTTTAGGGCCATACTTTTTTGTGTCATAGTCCTCCGTGGCAAATGTATTGGCCGTCAGTAAAAAACTTCCTGCTAAAATTGCGAACCCGAGGGTAGTAAGGGAACTTTTCTTCATTTTATTCTCCTGGAGCTAAAATATTAAAAAATTGGCTGCAATCCACAAATCTTTTTCGATTTCACTGCCCACCGCTTTCTTTTGACTATTCTTCCTGCTTCAATTATTCAGTTTTTCACCTATACATCCATCGGTATACTACATTATTTTCATCTGTCAACGCCTTTCAATAATGGTTTTTTCTCTGCAATTTTAGAACTTTCCAGCAAATCTATTCACATGAACTGGACATTGAGTGCATGCCACACCTCTTTGCAACAACCTGCTACAAACATGTACCGCTAAACCACATTTTCTCCATTGCCAGCCACAATTATGATCGTTCTGTTGTCATTAGACCACACATTTCTACTTTGAATTTTCTTTGTACAAAAATCATCTATCTGAACCTTTTCTAAATACAACAGTTCCCGATAAATTTTTTGTGGTGTATACTAAAAGAAGTAATAGATTCGATTATCCCGAAGGCAATCAACTGACTTTCGCTGATTGTGTAAAACGTTCAATGAACCTGTGCAAGGAGACTGCAATGGCAAAGAAGCTACAAACACTGTGTATCCATTCTGCTAAAGATTTCAAAAAACAGGGAAAGCTCATCACCAAACTTGCAAAAAAGCATGAGCTAATTGCTATCACGAACAGACTCTCTCTATTTATTGATGGTAAACCTTGTCGCCGATGGTGGTTCGCCAGTAAAAAAACAGGAGTACTTCTTTCTGTTGAATACGGATTAATTGACCGGGAAGCCATTAACTTTTTGACAAATGACATAACTGATTAATCGCTTCAACAGTAACAGTCACTTCCTGCCCGGTCGCATATCCTGCACCGGGCTTTTTTTATTCATCCCTTTCATTCCTGCAATACCATCAATATACTGCTCCACTCCTGTTGCTTTGCTTCCACAAAACGCCCCCCTGAACACCTATCCACAACACCATACAACACTTCCGTAGGTCGCATCCTACACTTATCTGCGCTGATGCAACACTTATGACCGAACTACATTTCGCTTACCACAGTTCTGTCGCGCCACCCAAAACAACACTACACACTTTTTACGTTGCTATAACTGTAACTTAGATAGGTAGCGAAAATAATGCAGCATACAATTTCAAACTGGCATCATCAATGCAACATAAGAAGCAAGACAAAGGAAAGAAACTAACTCACAATCCATT
>JAOZLM010000283.1 GCA_029934815.1 Desulfocapsa sp.
CATACTTCCCTCTCAAACGTCGTGGGAGTTTAATATCATAGCCTGACCTGAGAAATCGCATAAAATCCTCAAGAGCAGCAGTACGGCCCTGAAGATAATGCACATCCTCTCCAGACGACTTGTCTCCTTTACATTCACTTTCAATTCTCTGCAACCGAATATCAATAAGCTCATACAAATCTATAAGGTACGTATGCGACATAACCAACACTCTCAATAATATTTCTGTGTCTTCAGATCAATATTCTCTGTGAGATATTGACGCATTTTCACAAGTTCCAGCAATTCTCCCTCAAGATAGCGCTGCAGACTCTCATCATTATCGCCAATCGCTTGTTTTCTCTTTCCCTCAGCTTGTTCTATTTTAGTGCTGAGATACTCATGTATTTCCACTGAAAAGATATGGGGCATTTCGACGATTCCTTTCGTTCACAATTGTTATGTAAATATTATAATAAAAATTATTTTTCTTGACTGTAAGTACCACAAGAGAGTATAGCTAAAAAATACCACACAGTAACAATTATTACTCAATTTTAAAACAATTTCAACGAAATATTAAATAGAAGCATCTTTCATTTTTTTTAATGGTGTGAAAACACCGACTCAAGCAGCTCTTTCAAAACAAGTCGGAACAGCTGAAATATAATTCTTCCAGACAGGGGGTAGAGTGTGAAAAAATTAGTGATTCTAGGAGCAGGGTGTGCAGGTACCATGGTGGCAAACAAGCTGCGTAGGAAACTTGACGCAGCAGAGTGGTCAATAACGATTATCGATAAGGATGATCAGCATGTGTACCAACCCGGATTATTATTTATTCCATTTGGTATTTACAAAGCGGATGATGTCGTTCGCAGCCGCAGTGAGTTTATTTCAAGGGGTATCGACTTTGTTATTGATGAAATTGTAAGTGTGGATACAGAAACACAGACGGTGGAAACCACCGCCGGAAGTTATGATTACGATAAGATTATTGTCTGCACAGGTGTCTCTTTAGCTCCTGAAGAAATTCCCGGCCTTATGGAAGGATGGCAGAAAACAGCCTTTGACTTTTACACACTTGACGGAGCAGTTAACCTATGTCGTGCTCTTCGTGAATTCAAATCCGGAAACCTTGTCTTAAATATTGCTGAATTTCCTTTTAAGTGTCCCGTGGCTCCCCTTGAGTTTGTCTACCTTGCAGATGCCTATTTCACGGAGCGTGGCCTTCGTGATAACATTGAAATTCGTCTGGTTACCCCGCTTCCCGGTGCCTTTACCAAGCCTAAGGCCAGTGCCTTCTTTTCGCAACTCATTGAAAGTAAGAATATTAAAATCACCGCAAGTTATGATCTTGCTGAAGTGGATTGTGAAAACAAAAAAATCATATCTGCAGCAGGTGATGAAATTGAATTTGACCTGCTGGTTTCCATCCCGCCAAATGTTGGTGCCCGTGCCCTTGTCAAATCAGGAATTGCCATGGATGAGATCGGCTACGTAAAAACCAATAACCACACCTTAAAAGCCGAAGCCCATGAGAATATGTTTGTGCTTGGCGACACAACAACTCTGCCGACCTCCAAGGCCGGATCTGTTGCCCACTTCTCAGCAGAAGTAATGGTTGAAAACTTCATCCGTGAAATTAACGGTGAAGAACTCAAAGCAGACTTTGACGGCCACGCAAACTGTTTTATCGAAACAGGTTTTGAGAAAGCAGCACTTATCGATTTTAACTACGACTACGAACCACTTCCCGGCAAATTCCCACTTCCGGGCTTAGGACCCTTCTCCCTGCTTGGCGAATCCAAGGCCAATCACTGGGGCAAAATGATGTTTAAGTGGGTTTACTGGAACAAACTTGTCAGCGGTGAAGAGATGCCTCTGGAAGCACAAATGTCGCTTGCCGGCAAAGTTCAGGACTGAGGGAGGGGCTATGACCAATGAAGAAAAAATACTTGCCCGTCTTGATGAGCTGACCGCCGAAGTTCGGGAGGCAAAAGAGGCAATCAGACCCTATGTGGAGCTGAAAAAAGAGATGGAACCGCTGGTCAACGATATGGTGATCAGTACCATCGGGAAAATGAGTGGGCTGGATCGCAGGTTTGATCTGGAAGATGTTGGGGAGATGGTAGGCCAAACGCTTATTGCCAGTAAAAACATCTCCGAGGCTCTCCATTCACTCAATCAACTAATGGAGTTCAAAAAAGATTTTGAACCGTATTCGAAAGCAATGTTCAAAGAGCTGGTTGAGCAACTGCAGAGTACTCTCCAGGGCTTTGAGCCGGAGAATCTCCAGGAACTGTTGAAACAGTTTATTGCCAATATGGGGAACATGGCCGATGGACTGAAAATGCTCGGCTCCCTTATGGAAATGAAGAAAGATGCCGACGGACTGAGTAAACTTGCTTTTAATGACGCTGTTGAACGCCTGGAGTGTTTAAAGCAAAGAGGTGTTTTCGAAGCATTTGAACAAGTGCTGGGAATAACCGAACGTGTGGGATCAAAAATTCAGCAGGTTGATTTTGATAACATTCAACCGGTGCGTGGTGTCTTTGGTATGATAAGTGCCATAAAAAGACCGGAAGTGCAGGAAGGCTTAGGTATCCTGCTTGAACTTTCCACTGTGCTGTCAGCTATCAAGCCGAACGCTGAATCAGTTACTTGCAGCACCAGTAAGGCTGCATAGTATAACTTGCTTAGCGCTGAAACTTAGCCACTGCTCTTGTCATTCCGGATCGAGTCCGGGATGACGAGACAGCACCTAATCTACCTCCAGCCGAAATCGTTTTCCCAATCCCACGTCCTTGGATTCGTACCAGAGTACGGCTTCTACAAGTTCCTGCTCCGCCTCATCAAGAAACTCGGCGATCATAATTTGAGCTGGCGATCAATATTAGCAAATACTTCTGAGGCTGGTCGGGATTTAATTTCTCCACGGTCATAGCGGGCAATGCGATCTCGAATCTCTGTATCCCAAGCCTCTTCAACGCTTTTGGAAAACCGGGGTTCACCCACAAGCAAAATCTTGTGGACAAGAGTTAGACGCTGATCTTCTGGTAAGTGCGCCGCTTCCTGTAAAATATGATTTATGGATTCCATACTGGTAGTATAGCAATGGTGATATTTTTTGTCGTCTTTGTTTTGATGATACGTTACTGGTAGAATGACGATTAGCCCAACGTTTTTTGCTCCTTTACTGACACGATAAGAACAGAAACCGACCTTGCCTATAAGAAGTAAACAACAGATAAAAACTAAGCGGTGCAACTTTTAGTGCGTATTCATCTTTCAAGGTTCGTATTGCAAAACTAGAGCAGGATTACAATAAGAAAACATGTTATTGGCAATCTTTCCGATTTAAGCAAAATCTCTTCTGTTGTCATAATCTTGTCGAACTAAGGATTGGCAGAAAAAACCTATGCTATAAATCCTTACATTATTTGATACAGTAATTTGGCTAATTCATCATGGTACTTTCAGCGTTCCCCACTTCGCATATTCTACATTTTACCACCCCAAAGGGGCCTTTTGTCCGGTAAATGAGTAATCAGCACCCTTCTATGCCCTCAAGCCCCATTCTCTGTTTCCACTTGTTGATTTCCATTTATCCATCCGTTTTAGTTCTGGTTATTTTTTTTGACCTTTAAAACGGATCTCAGCAATAACCATGGCATGGTCAGATAATATCTCTGGCAA
>JAOZLM010000284.1 GCA_029934815.1 Desulfocapsa sp.
TATTATAAGCTTCCTGCAATTCCTGTCAACCGACGTTGCGTGCTATCAGGCTCTGTGCTAAAGTGGCGGCCATGGAAAATGATCCCTTTCAAATAGCTCCGGAGTGCAGACCCGATTCTGTAAATCTGGACGAATTAAACCCCTCCCAGCGTCAAGCCGTGGAGCAAACTGAAGGCCCTGTTCTCGTAATTGCAGGAGCAGGCAGTGGGAAAACACGAACTCTCGTTTACCGTGTTGCCTATCTTCTGGAGCAAGGCGTGCGACCTGAAAAGATCCTTCTGCTCACCTTCACCCGAAAAGCGTCTCAGGAGATGCTATGGCGTGCCGGCCAACTTGCAAATGAGAGCTGCCGCCGTGTGATTGGCGGAACGTTCCATGGTATTGCCAATATGCTTTTACGGCGCTACGGCCATCATTTAGGTTTTGGTTCGTCCTTTACTATTATTGATCGTGGTGATGCAGAAGGAATTGTGAACCTGTTAAAAGGTTCTCTTGGGCTAACCGGGCGTGACAAACAGTTCCCCACTAAAAGAGTTGTCATCAATATGCTGTCCGGTTCTGTGAATAAATCCATAGATCTTGAGGATCTGATTTACGAGAGTTATGCCCACCTCACTGAGCATGTTGATGATATTAAAAGACTCGAAAAACATTATAAAGAGTTCAAATTCAACAACGGGCTCATGGATTACGATGATCTACTGGTGAACTGGAAACGGCTACTGGCAGAAGTCCCCGAAGCACGGACGGAAATAGCTGCCAGATACAGTCACATTATGGTGGATGAATATCAGGATACCAATCTTATTCAGGCAGATATTGTGCGACTCCTTGCCCATGGACATAAAAATGTGATGGTGGTGGGGGATGACTCTCAGTCGATCTACTCATTTCGGGGAGCTGATTTTTATAATATTATGCGTTTTCCCAAGGTGTTTTCTGATACCCAGATCATAAAACTTGAAGAGAACTACAGATCCAGCCAGCCAATTTTATCTCTTACCAATGATATCATTCGCAACGCAGAGGAAAAATACACAAAAACACTTTTCTCCAAAATAGAAGGGGACGTTAAACCCAGGCTTTTTGTTGCTAGGGATGAGCGGGAAGAGGCCGATTTCATTGCGCAGAAAATTGCCGATCTGCAAAAAAATGGAACTGATCTAAAAAATATTGCGGTTTTGTTTCGCTCCGGATTCCATTCCTACAAACTTGAGCTTGAATTAAATGCAAGTGCTGTGGATTTTGAAAAACGGGGCGGGTTAAAACTCACAGAAACTGCACACATGAAAGATGTGATCGCTTTCTTACGTTTACAGGTTAATCCTTACGATAGTTTGTCCTGGAACCGCATCCTTTTACATCTTGATAAAGTAGGCCCTAAAACGGCCAGAAAGATTGTGGATACAATCACGGCCGCAGACGATCCGATCCTGGCATTACCAGGTTATCCGTGTGGTAAGCCATGGAAGGCCGGTATGGAAAAACTTGTTCAACTCTTACAGGATATGCGAAGGGAAACAAAGCCCGGAACCTTGTATGAACAGGTCTTACTTTACTATCAGCCACTTTTCGAACAAATTTATCGTGACGATTATCCCAAACGACAAAAAGATCTGGATCAGTTAAAATCCATAATTACTGATTATGTTGATTTGCAGAGTTTTGTAGACGATACAACCCTTGATCCTCCTGAAAACAGCACAAATCCACATGCAGAAGATCAAAATAAGATGATTCTCTCCACCATCCATTCATCAAAAGGGCTTGAGTGGGATGCCGTCTTTATTCTTGGCCTTGCCGATGGCAGATTTCCGCATTCAAAAGCACAATTTGGTGAACAGTGGGAAGAGGAGAGGCGACTGCTGTATGTGGCGGCAACAAGAGCTAAAAAGTATCTATATCTTACTTACCCCAGAAGAATGATGACCCCGGACAGACAGTTTCATACCGTTGGTATGTCGCCGTTTTTAGCTGAACTCCGTGCAGGATTGTATGAACGCCTTGACCAGGAATATAGCTCACCAACTGCTCTTTTTGCTGAACAGTCAAATTTTGCAAGCGAAACAGATCTGCCTGCCAAAAAGAAGAAAAAGAAACTGTCTGCCGATGAATTGCGTATCGGTATACGAGTGCGCCATCCTTTTTTTGGTGAGGGAGTGGTAAGCAAAGATATGAAGGGACGTTCTGTGGATGTTGCCTTTCCCGGGCATGGTATTAAAACCCTTCACCTCGATTACGCTAAACTCAGTCTCATATAAAAACAGATGAACTATCAACAAGCCTGGGACTATCTCGATAGTCTGCAGTTTCATAAAATTAAGCTGGGTCTTGATGCCATGCGCTCCTTTATGGCGCGGGTGCAGAATCCGGAGCAGCAGCTAAAAACTGTTCATGTTGCCGGAACCAACGGTAAAGGTTCTGTCTGTGTAACACTTCTTACCCTGTTAACTCAAGCCGGATACCGGGTTGGGTTATACACTTCTCCGCATCTGAGTTCTGTGAGAGAACGGTTCCGCATCGGTAATACGTTTATAAGTGAAGAGACTTTTGCCAGGATAGCAACACAAATACGGGACGTTTTAGGTGAGGAAAAAATAACCTATTTTGAGTTTACCACCGCCATTGCTTTTCTCTGGTTTGCTGAAGAAAAACTCGATCTGGTAGTGCTTGAAACCGGTCTTGGCGGCAGGCTGGATGCAACAAATATTATCACTCCATTAGTCTCGGTTATTACCAATATATCCATGGATCACGAGGCGTATCTGGGGAATACGATATCTGCCGTGGCGGGTGAAAAGGCTGGGATTATAAAAGATGGTGTCGCAGTTATCACAGCCGTGAAAGCTGATGCAGGGCTTGCAGAAGTAGAGGCAGCGAGTAAAGAAAAAAACGCAGCTCTGTATCGTTATGAAAATGATTTTAGTTCAATGCTCAATGCAGATAATAGTTGGAAGTGGAGAATGTCGAATATTTCCTATGACAAACTGCACTGTTCCATGAAAGGTGATTATCAGATTGAAAATGCATCTCTTGCCCTTGCCACCTTGCAATTGTTGAAAAAACATGATTTCCAGGTGAGCGAAAAGACGATCCGTAAAGGACTGAAATCCGTACACTGGCCAGGCCGTTTAGAGTCCTTCAGTCTTGAGAAGGAAGGCAAAAAAATACACTATCTTCTTGATGGTGCACATAATCCGGCAGGGGTGGAAAGCCTTGTTCAAACCCTGAAAAAAGAATGCACTTACAAAAAATTAATAGTCATCTGGGGAGCAATGGCCGACAAAGATCTGCAAAGCACTTTAGCTTCCGTGGCAGAACTGGCTGACAGTATAGTGCTCACAAAACCGGATGGTGAACGTTCAGCAAATCCTGAGCTTTTGCTTGAAAACGTACCATCAGCTTATAAAGATAAATGCAAGCTCCTGCCAACGGTGGAATCAGCAATCAGCTGGGCGGAAGAACTCGCAACTCCAGAGGATCTGATTTTAATAGCCGGATCATTATATCTGGTGGGAGCATCAAGAAAAATTCTCCTGGGAGAACTGGTCACATGAGCAGGGACTTTTTTGATTTTGATGCACCGGATGATGCCGAGATCAGAACAGAACGGGCAAAAGCCAGAGATTTACGAAAAACCAGATGGTGGCAGCAGAAGAC
>JAOZLM010000041.1 GCA_029934815.1 Desulfocapsa sp.
AGCTAAAGCTAAAGAAGTTTAGTGTTGATAAGCACGTTTATATAGTTCCATTGCCAATCAGCAATCGTAGTTGTGCTGATCCCTAAGGTCAGGTTGGGCAGTTCCATTTGAGGGAGATATCTCTACTTTATAAATTTACAATTCAGCTATCGGCAATCATAATTTCCTAGCTCTTTTTCAGTAGGAAATGCGAACCTTATTTTAAGGGATACACTAAATAGTCCACCGTCTGAAGACGGTGGGTGTTGAATGAAATTGCAAAGATTTCCACTGGCCATTCTCATATTTTCCGGTTTCTCTCCCACAGCCTGAACGAGTGCTGCAATCAGGTCACTGTCTATTATTTATTTGTCGCACAGGACTGTTCGTAGATCGAGGGTTCTGTCATCATAAAGACAGGTTTTCAGGATTCCCTATAGGGAGTGACGCGAATCTTATTGCAGCGGTCTGTCATTACCAGACGAAGATAGTTTATGGTTCGGTCATAACCATCAATCAGTTCAGTAGTGGAGGCAGATAATCACAGGGGGGAGCAAAAGCGTCCAAGGCTTGCATGGGGTGCTCCTTTCCAAATACGGGAGGCTCAATTTCCTTTTATCCCTTTTTAGCAGCGGACCCGCTGCTTACAGAAAATTATCAAAAATCTATATAATCGTAATCTTCGATCTCCTCCATATCGCCTTGCGAATGTTTTCGATAATAAACCATATTATCAAAGGTAGGCTTAAAAATAATGACTATGGAATTTTCCTTAGCCACAAAACCTTCTTTCTGCCCCGGAGGATAAGAACGAAAGAGAACCAGTACCTGTTCATATTCCTGAATGACAACATCTGCAATACCGGCAAGACTATGGGATTTTGTTTTTCGCTCTTCCTTGAATACGCCCAAACCAGTAACCAGTTTACGCATAGTATCTTCGTTGATCAGAGAGTCAATAGATCCTTTATAGTAGCGAATGACTGAGATGAGTTGGTTCTTGAAGAGCTTGAATTCAATTCGCTTAACATCTTTTTCCGGATGGGGCAGGCGAAAAAGGGTGACTCGAAAGCCATCTTCCTCAACAAAGTTCACCCCTGGGAAATGCTGCTCAACAACAGGAAACGGACTGTTCCACGGAACTTCCAGGTAGCCAGTCGTTTCCTGTCCACACGCTACAGCACTGCTTCCCAGGACAAGGAGGAATTCCAAGAGGCATATAATAATATTTTTTTTCATCCTGCGACGCAAGCCTCTACTGACTGTTCAGGCAATTCTCCTTCCTGTTGGAGAAAATCACTGGTCACTCTGGCAATTTCCCGATAAAATGGAAAATTTGCATTTGTCATTACCTTTTTACAAAACTCAGGAACCCATGTCAGAAGGTGTTCCGAAAGGAATTTGTTTTTTATCCGGGTTAGATTCTGAGCAAGCTCCGTATCATTTTCTTCCACAGCCTGTACGTTTCGTTCTTCAAGCTTTTGCATAAATTCAAGCTCTGCGGCAATATGGTCAGGCATGCCTCCAAATTCAGACTGGTAGATAAGGCCGGTGGCTTCAATAAATTTTTTAACAGCGACCGTATCAGCACCCCACAATTTTCCATAATCACCGTCCTCTCTGGTGTGATGCACAGATTCGTGGGGTGAGATAAAACGACCGGGTCCAATAAATAAACCGGTAAACTCCACTGCCAGTTCTTCCAGCAAGTCTTCTTTATCCTTAGTATAGAAGCTCTCACCAAGATCTATTCCTAATTCTGTAAAAAGATCACGAAGGGCAGGCGTTTGTAATTGGGCCAGTAGATCCCGATTGGGTTCTGCTGCGAAAAAAGTTGCCAGCAGTCCGTATATACCGGCAACCGAGTTGTGTGTTGTTTCCAAAATGGATATCTCCTGAAAATATTTCCTGAGGTGGATGAATAAAGGAGCTGAGACTCCTTTATTCATCCCGATCAGCATTAGACCTTGTTTACAGTTACGACTTCGTCCATATAACACATCTGGCCACTAACCGGATTGGGCTTGTTGGTGATTAACCAGTTGGGATGTACGCCATAAGTATCCCACCATTTGAGTTTCAGATCCGGATCATTGTCTGATGCCATGGGCGACTTTTTACCAGAACCATATCGACCGGATTCTTCCCGGCCCAGGTGAAAGGAGATGGCTATTGCGCCTGGTACTATCATCTCATTGACATATGCCTTGATTTTGATTTTACCGTTAACAGAGCTGAGGGATATCTCATCACCATTTTTAATACCAAGTCCAGCTGCAGTCTTAGAGTTAATCCAGGCTGGATTGTCATGGAACATTTCGCTGAGCCACTTACAATGCGAGGATCTGGAATGGATCTGAACAGCGACTTTATAGGTGGTTAAAACGAGCTTATTGCCACCAAGTTTTTCATGACCAGGAATATCCTTCCATATCGGCATGGGATCATAACCTTTCACTTTCAGAAGTGTTGAGTATAACTCAAAAAATCCTGTTTTATTGATTTTATCCGGTTTAAATCCTTTATAAACCTTATTCCCGATTTTTTGTCCCACATAACCTTTGTAACTGTAATGCGTATCGAAATAGCCCTTGTTTTTGGCATCGGCTTCATCTTTGGCCTTGGATTTTTTCCAGTTCCAGTACACCCCGGTAGCCTCATCAAAGATAACCCCTTCCTTTTTCAAGTCTTTGTCTTTAATGATCTTTTTATGAACATAAAAATTAGGCTTCTCTTTAGGATCATGATAGACGCCATGTTTTTTCATGTATTCAAAACCACCACCCGGAAGGCCTTTTAAGGCAGGGGTCATTTCACAGGAAAGTTTCACAAACTCTTCCATGTTTTCAACACCAAGCGGCATGTCCATACGTTTAGCCAGATCACAAAGCACATCACTGAAATTTCGGCATTCACCCAATGGCTCAACAGCAGGTTGGCGTAATTCATATTCGGCTACCTGAGTTGGAGATGCATTCCCATCCCAGTCCCATCGTTCCAAATAACTGGTATCGGGAAGAATCAGATCAGCAAGTTTGCTAGATTCGTCATAAACGATATTGGAAGTGACGGTAAAGGGCATCAGCTTCTCATCAGAGAGAATGTCCTTGTTTTCCTGGCATTCACCGTTCACGTACACCGGATTATAACAGTACCAGAAGTAGATATCAGGACGACCATGAGAACCGTCTTTGATCATCTTGAGAACTTGATGACTTGCGCCATGAGTTGGGTAGGCTATGTTCTGGCCATTGGTTATTTTTAACTTTTTGGCATGCGGTTTGTTTTTCGGACCTTTGGGGTATTTCCAATGGGGTGCGACAGCCAGACAGCGGCCTCCAGGGCTGTTAACGTTGCCGGTAATCATGGCCAGCATCTGTGCAGCACGTTCGCCCTCAGTACCATTCATATGGGCAACCAACCCTCGATAACTGATAACTGTTGCCGCCTTGGCTTTGGCAAATTCACGGGCATATTTTGTAATATCTGTAGCAGCCACGCCACTCTTTGTTTCTGCCCACTCAGCTGTATACTGGGCAAGATGTTTCTTCAGGGCCGCAATTTTTTCATCAACAGATGCTGTTACGTCCTCAGTGGCCCGAATGTAAGTAAAAGCCTCACGATCGTAAAGATCTTCCTGCATTATGATATTATTAATGGCGAGCAACACAGCCAGATCAGTTCCCGGACGAACAGGTTCCCATTTGGTGGATTTGGACGCCGTATTGGAAAGTCTGACATCGAAGGTGATAAATGGAACATTACGCTCAATCATGGCCTTCATTAGACGCTGGGACAGGGGGATATGGTTGGTATGGGCTTCAAAAATACTGGAACCAAAGTTTAAGACATACTCGGTGTTATCAAAATCCCAGTTATCATAATGTTTACCCCATGTTAATTCCTGGGCAACAAATTTACCACCTTCACAAATGGTAGTATGGTTTCCAATTGTCTTTGTTCCATAAGTTGCCATAAATAGTGATTTTGGCAACTTGGATGAACTTCCTTTTGCCCGGCCGTAGTGGTACATAAGTTTCTCCGGATGACCATCATCACGGAGTTTTTTCATACGAGCAGCAAGATCAGTTAGAGCCTCATCCCAGGAAATACGTTTATATTTGCCATCTCCACGTTTTCCTACACGTTTCAGAGGATAGAGGATTCTGTCCGGGAAATAGACCTGATTGACACCAGCCTGACCTTTGGCACAGATCTTTCCCAGGCTTCGGATAGAGTTTGGCTGACCTTCGATCTTAACAACTCTGCCATCTTCGACAAAGGCGATCTTTGGATCACGGGTTACACAATTGTAACAGACAGTGGGTACTGCTTTGCGTTCTTTACCAGTGTCAGGGTTGAAATCCCTGCCTCCCATGGCAAGCTCGATCGAACCGGCCAGGGCGTTGCCCACCATTCCTTTGCCGGCGGTTAGTAAGGCACCGCTGGCCGCAGCCAGTTTTAAGACGTTGCGGCGACTGATTTTTTTCATTGTTTTAATCCTCCTGTATATACAATAGATGGTAAGTTTTATTATTCAACTATGTCCCGATACTCGGTGAGTTTGTCTTTGTCGTCAAAGGAATAATCAGCCAGCACACCATCGGGATCAATGTAAAAGATGTTTGGCATGGTCTTGGCCTCGGGTTTCATTGTCGTTTTGTCGCGATTTTCCAGGAGGCTGAATTCCCTGGCAAGCTTGGCAACATCACTGTTGGGATCGTTGATATCACCAAAAATACGGGCTCCAGGGGCACAGGTATTAACACATGCCGGAGTTACGCCTTCATCCAGGCGATGAACACAGGAAGAGCATTTAACGATTGCATTTTTACTCTTGTCCTTCCCTGATAGTTTTCGTTTATTAAAAGTACGAGCACCATAAGGGCAGGCGTCGATACACTTTCCACAACCGGTACAAGCGTCATTATCGATAAGAATCAACCCATCAGGGCGTTTATAGGTGGCACCGCCGCGGTAGCGAATCTTTTTCCCTTCTGCCGTGACAAAGACACGACGATCTTTTGGGTATTCGGGGCAGGCCTTGACACAGGGAGGTACGGTAATGTTTCCTACCTTTTCGGTTCCCTCGCAGTGATTACAGCGACGGGGAATAAACGTTTTTCGAGTGTCGGGATATTTACCGGTGACTACCTGCTTGATTACAGTTTTAAAGGCCCCGATCGGTACATCATACTCCGATTTACAGGCAACAGTGCAGGCCCGGCAGCCGGTGCAGCGGCGTAGATCCATTATCATCACCCACTGCGGCGTTTTGACTTGTGCGGCTGCTGCTTCCTTTGGTTGCAGCAGGCTTACTGATGCGAGTCCGGCCGCAGCCAAAGATGCTCCGGTGACCCGAAGCATTTCCCTGCGATCATCTCTTGTGTTAGTGGTCATGACCTCCCCCTCGATTCTCTGTTTCTGTTATGGCTTGTATTGATGCAAGCCCGTTTGTGTATCCCCGATATTTCAAGGTTCTACACTCTACAATTGATATGCTTTTCCTTTTATTGCTGTTTTTCTGCTTCAGACTCTTCGGCCAGAGGTTCCAATTCATCAAGAACCGTGTAGACGCCGTTGAGTCCTTCATCAATCAGCATGATGGAATACTTCTTGTTGTGAACACCGTTGCCGAATTCCACAAGATCCAATGCCTTTTGTCCCGTTGCAAGAAGCTTCTTAAATTCAGCTATCTGCTTTTCACTGAGCTGATCTTTGACCTGAATGATCAGAGCTTCAGCACGCGCCTTCTCCTCTTTGGCAAAAGTCACCTCGGTTTGAACTTCTTGTATCCAATCAGCCAGCAGTTTTTCATGATCTTTGGTGTGACAATCCACACAGGACTTGGCTGAGCCACGGAGAATTTCTTCTCCTTTGTGCATCTCTGTCTTATCATGACATCCCTGACAGTTGGTTTTAACCGGATTCATGAGGCTCGGTGTTTCCGGTACTCCGCCATATGCAGCACCAAGGAGGAGGGCCTTCTGGAGACTATGATGGTTCGGATGACAGCTGGCACAATTGATACGGGCGGCTTCAATAAAATCACCTTCCTTATGCATAAACGACTGGTGGCAGTCAGCGCACTGGGCCTTCTGTTTGGCCACATGCTCCTTATGCATGATTTTCATCTCATGCCTTTTTTCCAGCACGATTTTATCGCTATGACACTTCTCACAGGATCGGGGAATGAGATCTGTTTCACCGGTAATTACCTGGTAGTGACAGGACTCACAGGAGACGCCAGCTTTTTCCAGAGTCTGATGGGTAATTACTGCCTGATCAGGATCCGGTGCTGCATCTTTTTTCTGCGATTGCAGAGGGGTGGTCGGAATTTCGTGGCAAAGATTGCAGGTAGCGCGGCCCTTATTGAATTCCGTATTTCTGAAATGACAGATGTAACACTGCTCTTTTGGCACTTCGAAATGCTTCTCATCACTCGCCTTGATATGGCAGGTAGTACAGTGCATCTCCTGGCCGGGGATGGTTTTCTCATAATGAGCCTTATGGGTAAACTTGACTTTTTGCTCCTTACCATAAGTCAATTGCTTATCCATAAATTTTTCAGATGGATGACACTGGGCCGTTGAACAGGAAATATCAGCAATATGGGTAGCTCTGCGCACCTCTTTGTCATCAGTAGAGAGATAGGTAAAGAGTTGCCCCAACCCTTTAAATTTGGCATGGAGGGTCATCTTTTCACCGGGTGCATAATGGCAGTCTACACAGGCAATCTCTTCTTTTCCTGCCTTACCGTGTTTATCTGTCAGCCAGCTTTTATAGGGTTTATCCATGATATGGCAGCTGGTTCCGCAGAATTGCGGCCTTGCTGTATAGGATTCAACTGAAAAGACCATTGCAGCGCTTATGGCAGCAATTATAGTAATGATCATTACTACTTTCTTCATGCAGACATTCTCCTTTGAGGTACAAAACAATGGTATTAACCACATACCTTTGCACAAAGGATGCCAAAACAAAAAGCTTGAAGTTACAGGGGAATTTTGAAGGTTTCGGAGGGGGATTGCTTAAAAAACAGACAGGCCGCTGTCTATTTTTTAAGCAGAAGGGAGTTTTTTTCTCAAGGTCATTCGATTGATGCCAAGGAGATTGGCGGCCTGGACTTGATTACCGCCACAGAGATCAAGGGCTTTTTTGATCAATATCTGTTCAACTTCTGACAAAAGATGACGATAGGGGCGTGATTCATCTCCCTTGATCAATTTGTCGATCTGGATAGTGACAACCTGCTCAAAATCACCTGGTGCCTCAGCATGGTTTTGAAGGACACAATCCTCTGCCGTAAGAACCATGGCTTTGGCCAGAACAATGGCTCTGCGAATGGTGTTTTCCAGTTCCCTGATATTGCCGGGCCAGGAATAGTGAGAGAGTTTTTCCAGGGCCTCATCACTGATCCCTTCCACAGGTGGAGACACCTGATGACCGTAACGGGAGAGAAAGTAGAGGATCAAGTCCGGCAGATCTGCTATTCGTTGTCTCAGTGGTGGTATGGTGATGGTCAGGACGTTGATCCGGTGTAACAGGTCAAGGCGGAACAAGGCATCCTCAGCCATTTGCTCAAGATTTTTATTGGTGGCAACGATGAGCCGCACATCGGTTGTCAACTGCTGGTTACTCCCCAGCCGTTCAAATGTGCCATCCTGAAGAACCCGCAGAACCTTAGCCTGAGCGCCAATGGGTAACTCCCCGATTTCATCAAGAAAGAGGGTTCCCTGATGACACTGTTCAAAACGACCGATCCGCTGTTTACTGGCACCGGTAAAGGCTCCGGTTTCATAGCCAAATAGTTCACTTTCCACCAGCTCATTGGGGAGGGAGGCGCAGTTTACCACCATAAACGGACCATCTTTACGTGGACTGTGCTGGAGAATGGCACGGGCAGTCAGCTCTTTTCCCACTCCGGTTTCCCCGGTAACAAGAACCGGTAAATCAGATCCTGCCATCTGGCCAATCTTTTTACACATGTTCAAAACTTCAGGACTGGAACCGACGATACATTCCTGAGAGCTGCTCACATCCTCCCATTCTTTACCACAGCCACAATGCAGTTCTGCCTGGATTCTGCATGAGCTAAGTGCCTTTTCTATCACCTGCCGCATTTCATCATTGTCAAAAGGCTTAGAGACATAATCAAAGGCGCCGTCCTTCATGGCCTGCATGGCGGAAGCAGAATCGGCAAAGGCGGTCACCATGATGATTGGAACGTGAGGCTGCTGTTCTTTGATAATGGCAAGTGCTTCCAGTCCATCCATACCCGGCATGCGGATATCCATGAGCACCACATCCGGTGTCTCTCTGCCCACTGCTTCGATGGCCTCTCTACCATTCTCAGCGGTATGAATAGTATATTCATCACTAAAGGTTCGTTTAAAGGCGTAACGGACTGCCTTTTCATCATCAACAATGAGCAGAGTTGTCATAGGGTAGGATAAGTATAAGTGAAGTCCCAACGCGTTCACGGGAGACAATATCAAGACGACCACCATGCTGCTGGGCAATATTCCAGGCTACAGCCAGACCCATGCCGGTTCCTTCTTCTTTGGTAGTAAAAAAGGGATCAAAAATATGCTTTAGATTTTCTTCTGAGATACCGTCACCTGTATCCCCAATTGTACAGTGCAGAGCCTTGTCGACGCGGGCGGTACTTATGGTCAGTTCTCCCCCGGATGGCATCGCCTGCAGGGCATTTAAAATACCATTCATCAAGACCTGTTTGATACTGGGACCGTCAACCTGCAGGAGAGCAAGGTTTTCCTCCAATTCTTTTTCAATATGGATCCCTGATTTTTCAATTTTAGGTCCGGTAATTGCCAGGACATCTTCAACCAGACTGTTTATATCAGTATCGCTGAAGGCCATTTCAGACTGTCGGGCAGAACGGAGAAAACGACTGACAGTAAAATCAATTCTGTCCAGTTCCTCTACTATAACCTCAAGATCTTCCCCTTCCAGTGGTTCTTCCTGCTCTCCGGCTCTCTGGATCAACATCTTAATCGAGGTCAGGGGATTCTTGATCTCATGGGCCAGGCCGGTGGAAAATTCACCAAGCGCGTAGAGTTTTTCCGTACGCACCAAATTTTCCTGGGCTGACCTGATAGCAGTGACGAGTTCTTTGAGTTGTCGAGACATGGTATTAAACGTCGTTGCCAGTTCACCAATCTCCCCAACACCTTTCTCAGGAATTGCCGTACCAAAATCACCTTCACCCACCTTATGAGCAGCACGATTGAGCAGCAGTATGGGAGAGATTAACTGTCTTGCCATCCAGAGTGCAGCTAAAATAGCTATAACCAAAATGATTCCAGTGATCGCCCACACTTTTTGTCTGGAAGTTTGCAAAGTATTGAAAAGCGGTTGCACAGAAATTCCCAGACGGAGATATCCTGCAACACCAAGTTGTCTGGAGCTAATGGGAATAAGAAGATCCAGGGGCTGATCTCTTCCTGCCTCCGTGAAATCCCGGAGGAAAACTGCCCGTTCCCTGGCGGGATCAAAAGAAGCTATGGGAGGGCGTATGATGGGTTCTCGCTCTCGCGCAAGAATAAGTTCCCCCTGATCATTATAAATCTCACCATAGACAAGAAAACGCTCCTTTGATTCCAGGTAGGATTGGAGAAGACTATAGAGTGCATAGTCCTCATCATAAAGCAGTGGTTCCAGCAGTTGCTGCGGCATAATTTCACCCAGCTGCAAGGCTCGAATACGTAAATCTTCCTGCAGAATACGTTTTTCATCACGCAGGATCAGGGTTGCAACGGATAGAGCTGTTACCACAACAACAGCCACTATCGATACGGACAGACGTACCGCAATGCGATTATACCAATGTAATACCATGCCCCTATCTGTTCTCTCTCATTACAACCCCTATTCTTTCAACTGTTTCTGTAGCAAAATTGCAGAACGGTACAGCTCAGGTGTTGCAATGGCAAAACCATCCATTTCAAGGTGCTGTAGCACAATCTTACCTCGAGGATCAGTGGCCATGCCGAGCAGTATTTTTAGCAAAGCTCGCTTGGTCTCCTTATCAAGAGTCGGAGTTACCACCACGGGAGGCATACCAAACTCCCTGGACTTGTGAATAATACGGACCTCTTTGGTAAAAGAATCCGACAATGTATAGAGAGAATCAAAAATCAGACTATCCACAGCCGCCCCGTTGGCAATCCCTGTGGCAACCGCCTCAATGGATTTGTCATGACTTTCTGTATAAAACGTTTTCTTAAAAAAATCTTTTGTCATATGTCCACGACTGTTCAGTGTTGCCACCGGATAGATACGACCACTGAGGGACAAAGGATCAGTGAAGGCAAAAACCTGACCCTGGAGCTCTTCAAGTGTAGTGGCCGGGTTATTTTTACCAGTAATAATGTATGACCGGTAGGCGGTCTTGCCCTTAACCACTGGTACTGCCAAGACTTCCAGACCAAAGGACTTTCGGCCGGCAAGATATCCGCCCGTACAGGTAAAGGCCATCTGCACGCTTGCATCATAGAGGAGTGTGTTGATTTCCTCGTAGGTGCGACGCTGTTTCAGGTGGACATGAGTACCCAGTTTTCCCTCTAGGTACTCACGAAATTCGGCAAAGTGAACCAAGGTCTGAGCAGGGGATGCCATTGCCGAAACTGCAAAGAAAAAATGGTTGGCATTCTGGGTTTCTTCTGACTGAGACAATACCTGATCAGGAAACAGCATGAAGAGCAAAAAGCAAATAACAAGAGAGCTAATTTTGATTTTCTTCATAGAAAAGCACCTGTAGACATAAATAGTTTGTACATCATTGTTATCATGGTAGGCGAAAAACCATCATAGATGCAACTTTCTTTTTTCTTAGCGCCAATGCAGAGAGTGAGCAATCTGTTTTTTGGGGTATAAATATTTTGCAAAGTTAAAAAGGATTGGTAGGTTGTAAGGAGCAACAGGTGAGAGCCCTCCGGAGCCTTGAGATGTTTCCCGATAAGTCCAGATTACTAGTTCCGGTTGAGGGGAGTAACTATGATGTAAACAGGTAGCCCCATCATTTTTTCCAGTACATGATTACAATATCAGTATACCTGAATTGAAGGTATAACTTAACCGAGGAGAAACCGATGGAAAAGCGAGTCGAAATTCTAAGAAGTATTCCAGGTGTGGGTATCATTGCTGCGATGGAGATCTTATTGAAACGCCAAGACATGAAACGATTTCATCGAGTTGATCAGCTGGCAACATACGTTGGATTAACTCCGTCACAGTATTCGAGTGCAGATAAAATTCGTATGGGCAGAATAACTTGTATTGGGAAAAATTCAGTGCGAGCTATTCTTGTTCAAGCAGCTTGGTGCTTGATCCGTAAAGACGGAGTTATGCGAGAAAGATACGACAAAATTAAAGCTCGTGCTGGTGGAAAGAGGGCCATTGTAGCAATAGCGAGACAGTTGCTGATACGAATGCGGAGAATATTGTTAGATGGAACGTTATATGTTCCTGGAGTAATAGCGTCAACTGGATAACGATTTAGTGCGAAAGAGGCTTGGAGGACATCGTCAACATAACTGTATGTAAACAGCAGTTTTTTTAACCACGAAGGGGAGAGTGCTGCCTCTGATTTGAATACCTCGAATTATTTACTTGCGGTTTCGTTTAACGAAAACCACGGATAG
>JAOZLM010000285.1 GCA_029934815.1 Desulfocapsa sp.
GCTCTTACTCAAAAGGTACTCGATGGTTCAGCCCGGGCTGCCATTATTCTGATGAGTGATTCTGCTGCAAACCTTGAAGCTGCTGTCAAGGCATGTGGAGACAGAATTCCAATTCTCTACGGTGCAACTCTGGATAATGCTGACGAAATGGCAAAACTTGCCGAATCCATCAAGGCCCCAGTTGGTGTGAAGGCCACTAATCTTGATAACTGTGTAGAGATCTCTGAGAAGCTCACTGCTGCAGGACTCAAAGATATGGTCATTGATACCGGTGCCCGTACCCTTCGTGCCGCATTTGAAGATAATGTGGTTGCAAGGCGTTCTGCTGTTACAGCAAAGTTTAAACCCCTTGGCTTTCCTACCATTACTTTTCCTTGTGAGATCACCGACGATCCAATGCTTGAAGCAATGGTTGCCTCAGTGCTCATTGCAAAATATGCTGGTATTATTGTTCTTGCCGATCTTCAAGGCGACCTCCTCTTTCCGCTGTTCCTTGAGAGGATGAATATTTTTACTGATCCGCAGCGGCCAATGGTTGTCACAGAGGATATCTATCCGCTTACAGGTCCTGATGAAAATTCACCTGTTGTTATTACCTGTAACTTCTCACTCACCTATTTTATTGTATCCGGTGAAATCGAAGGTTCCAAGGTTCCAACCTGGTTACTTATCAAGGACACTGAAGGTCTTTCTGTTCTTACTGCCTGGGCAGCCGGAAAATTTGGCGCAGATCTCATTGCTCAGTTTGTGAAAAAAGGTGGAATTGAAGACAAGGTTAAACATCGCGATCTCATTATTCCAGGCTACCTGGCGTCTCTTAAGGGTGAACTGGAAGAAGAGCTTCCTGATTGGAATATTATTATCGGACCTCGTGAAGCCGGGCATCTGCCGGTGTTTCTGAAAGAATGGAAACCTTCAAAATAATTACTATTAATGAGCACTGTTACATTAAATATAAACGGCAATGAGATTATTGCAGAAGAAGGTCTTACCATCCTTGAGGTGGCTAAAAGATCTGACATTGCTATTCCTACCCTCTGTTATATAAAAGGTAAACCGGCTGATAATCCATGCAAAATGTGCGTGGTTGAAGTTGAAGGGCAGGATGATTTAATGCGTTCCTGTGTCACTCTGGCACGTGATGGAATGCGTGTTCAGACTGATTCTGAAGCTGTTGTTGCGCATAGGCAGGAACGTCTTGCTGATCTCTCCGAAACTCATTTCGGTGATTGCAAGGCACCATGCAACCTTACTTGTCCCGGGCAGATTAATGTGCAGGGCTACATTGCTCATGTTTCACGTGGTGAATATGAAGAGGCCTTGCGGCTTGTCATGGAACGTAATCCCGTTCCATTTTCTGTCGGCCGTGTCTGTCCCCGTTTTTGTGAAACAAGGTGTCGCCGCATTTTGATTGATGAGCCGGTATCCATCAATCATCTCAAACGTTTTGTAGCTGACTGGTGCATGACCCATGATATTGATCTCAAGATTTCCAAAGATAAACCAACCGGTAAACGCATTGCTGTTATTGGTGGGGGACCTGCAGGGCTGACTGCAGCATGGTATTTGACCCGTAAGGGACATGAAGCAACAATTTTTGAGGCCGCTCCAAAACTAGGTGGCGCTCTCCGCTATGGATTTCCCGAATATAAAATTCCAAATGAGATCGTTGATTACGAAGTCAATACAATTCTTCGTATGGGGATAAACATCCGTCTTTCCCAGAAATGGGGAAAGGATTTTAGCCTTCAGGATCTTAAAGATATGGGCTTTGATGCCATTTTTATTGGCATTGGTGCAACCATTGATGTTCCATTTGATGTACCGTGTACTGATAAGGGAAATGTGTATACCGCAACCAAGTTCCTGCGTATGATTAATGACGGAAAGGATCTTGATCTCGGTCGTACAGCTGCAGTTATTGGTGGAAATAATATTGCCATGGAAGTTGCCCGCTCGCTTCTTCGTAAGGGTGTTGAACAGGTTACAATTGTGTTTCCGCGGGCACGTCTTGAGATGCCAGCCAACCAGCGTAATGTCAGAGAAGCGGAAAAAGAAGGTGTACAATTTCTTCTCATGGCATCGCCAAGTGGACTTTGTGCTGTTCCTGATGAAAACAACAGGTTGAAATTGGATCTTATCAGGATGAAACTTGGTGAGCCTGATAAACGTGGTAAACGTGAGATTCTTCCTATCCCTGAATCAACCAGTTCACTGGGTGTTGATACTGTTGTTTCGTCATTGGGACAAATGTCTGTGGACGGGATGATGACCGGCGGAGAGCTTGAAGAGCAGTTAGCCATTAAACCCAATGGAATGTTTGTCGCCAATCCGAGGAGTGCTGAGACCAGTGTAGAAGGGGTTTTTGCCGGAGGGGATGCAGCAACTGGAAGTAAGTCTGTTATTCAGGCTGTCGTTTCCGCAAGAAGAGCTGCAAACAACATTAATGCCTATGTCATGGATTGTGAAAAAGATCCAGCTGACAATCGGTTTAATTTTACACGTGGAAAAGGCTTTGATGATGTTTCCCTGAAAAATTTTGACGGCATTGGCATTAATCTTCGTGAAAAAATGCCTGAAAGGCCGCCTGAAGTTTCTACCCAGGATTTCGATGAGGTAAAGCTAGGTTTTACGGAAAAAATGGCAAAACGCGAGGCTGATCGTTGCCTGAAATGTGGTTGTACCGCATTTGAACGCTGTGATCTCAAACGTCTGGATATTGACCTGAATGTTAATATCAATAAGACCGGAATGGGAAAGGAGCCGATTTATCCCATTGACACCAGCCATCGTGCCATCACTGTTGACCCCAATAAATGTATATTTTGTGGACGCTGTGAACGTTCATGTGAATATGATGCCCTGGAAGTTCGTGCAGAATCCATAGATGAAAAGGGCAGGCCTGTTGGACTTGTTATTGATTTTAAGGATAACTGTGTTTCATGCGGCAAATGTGTTGAGAACTGTTCCACCGGTGCGCTGAACAAGAATAATCGTATTGTTCCCATTCAATCTGAAGAGATTCGAGAAGTGAGAACAACCTGTCCTTACTGTGGCACCGGATGTCAGATGATTTTGAAAATCAAAGGTCACACGCTTATGGAAGTGACTGCAGATCCTGACATGGCACCGAACTATGGAGATCTCTGTGTCAAAGGTCGATTCGGTCACAATTTTATTCAACACCCTGATCGTTTGAAAACCCCACTCATCCGCAGACACAAAGGTGGGCCCCTTGAGCCTGTTAAATGGGTTGATGCTCTTGACTTTATGGCCCAGGCTTTTTCTTCCATCTTAGGTCAAAAAGGACCGGATGCACTGGCTGGCTTATCTTCTGCCAGATGTACCACAGAAGAAAATTACGCCTTCCAGAAATTCTTTCGCTCAGGAATCGGCACTAATAATGTCGACCACTGTGCCAGATACTGACACAGCCCAACCGTGACCGGTCTGGTCACAGTACTTGGCTCTGGAGCAATGACTAATACAATAAACGGTATTCTTGACAGTGATGTTATGCTGGTCATCGGCTCCAATACCACAGAGACCCATCCCATTATCGGGCTGCGTATGCTTGCTGCAGCCCAAAATGGATCGAAACTGATTGTTGCAGATCCACGTCGCATTAAACTCTGTGATTC
>JAOZLM010000286.1 GCA_029934815.1 Desulfocapsa sp.
GTAAGTGTATCACGCAAAATATGTATTTTCAAGCATGTACTGGGATGGGGCATTGTGCTGTGGATACAAAATTGCTCGAACAGCCCTATATCATTTGATTCATTTCGAAAATTGGCAGCAAGATAGAGAGTACAACAAAACCAACAGCCGCTCCCATAACAGATATCATGATTGGTTCTATCAGGGCTGTCATGCCCATAATGGCAGTCTCAACTTCACGTTCGTATGCTGTTGCGACCTTATCCAGCATTGTTTCCAGTTGACCACTCTGCTCACCGACTCCAATCATTTGCAGAAACAGGGGAGGGAACCAGGCGGATGATTCCAGGGCACTGCTCATACTTTTTCCCTTCTGGATCTTCTCTATGGCATCGTCAATGACCTCTCCAACCAGTTGATTATTCACAAGAGAACGCACAATATGCATAGAAGTTATCAAAGGGACTCCACTATTAAGGAGGCTGCCAAGGGTGGATGCGAATCGTGCCAGAATAATTTTCCGGTTCACGGAGCCAATGATTGGAAAAGTGAGTTTAATTTTGTCCCATATTCTGCGTCCGGAATCCCGGGCAAGAAAAAGGCGGATCAATATAAATAAACCTGTGAAGAGTAGTGCTCCAAGCCACCAGTAATTACGCAGGAGGTCGCTTGCGAGTATGAGAATTCGGGTGGGAAGAGGAAGGATACGTTCCATATCCATGAAAACACGTGTGATGTTTGGCACAATATAACTGATTAGGAAAAAGAGAATGCCTGTTCCGATAACGGCCATAAAGATAGGGTAGACCAGTGCCGCTTTAAGTTTTGCATGCAGCGATTTCTGGTTTTCCCCGAAATCGGCGAGCCTTTCCAGTACAACATCAAGTGATCCGGAAGCCTCACCGGACCGAACCATATTTATATAAATATCCGAAAAAAGTTTTGGGTAAGGAGAGAGGGCGTTTGTCAGGGTAGAACCTTCGTTTACACTGTCCCGGATATCTGCCAGTGTTCGTTTAAGAGCGGGGTTGGGGCACTGTTCAATAATTGAAGCCAGTGCATTAATTAAAGGGATACCAGCTCCCAGAAGGGTTGCCAGTTGCCTGGTAATAACATGGATCTCATCTGATTTTATCCGTTCAAAAACACTCCCGCCAAGAAAACTTTTCCCTTTGGTTTTTCTTCGACTCAGGTTCTTGCGTATGGTGACAGGGTATTTTCCGGAACGTCTCAGTTTGTCACGTGCTTTGCTTTCGCTATCCGCATCAATCTGTCCTTTGCATGATTTCCCTTTCTTGTCCAGGGCGCTGTATTCGTATATTGGCATTGGCTTCGTTGAACCAAAAGTTGGGGTGAGTGCTGGAGTTTTTTTCCGAATCCATCAAAGTAGAGATGAGAAAAGAAAAACTTGTCCATTTTCATCTTATAGGAGTAATATACTGTAAATAATATCAATATGGAACCTGAAAGGGAATTTAATTCAACCTTGCGGTTCTCTTTTGTCGGGGCATCAATGTATACGAATTATTTCGGGCTCAAAGAAAAACCTTTTTCCATTGCTCCTGACCCACGTTATCTCTATATGAGTGAGCGACACAGGGAAGCTTTGGCTCACTTGTTGTATGGAGTGAGTAGTGACGGGTGTTTTATTCTCCTCACAGGAGATGTGGGTACGGGAAAAACTACCGTAGGTCGCTGTTTTCTTGCACAACTTCCCGATAATACAGATGTCGCTTTTATTGTGAATCCACGGTTGACAGTCCTTGAACTGTTAGAGACTATTTGTGAAGAATTTGGAATTCCTCTGGATAGCAGGCAGCAGAGTGTTAAATTGTGTATTGACAAACTCAATATTTATCTCCTGGAAGCCCATGCCAGTGGCCGTAATAGTGCTCTTCTGATTGATGAGGCACAGAGTCTGAGTCTGGCATTGCTAGAACAGCTTCGTCTCCTGACAAATCTGGAGACCAATCAGAAAAAACTTTTGAAGATAATGCTATTGGGGCAGTCAGAGCTGCGACACAAGCTCAAGCAGAAAGAAGCAGTTCAAATCAATCAGCGTATTACTTCCAGGTACCATCTTCTTCCCCTTGATCGCACAAATTGTTTTTCCTATATCCTTCATCGACTTGCTGTGGCAGGAGAACGACAGAAAGTTTTTTCAAAAAATGCTTTAAACCGGATTTTTTTGTTTAGTGGCGGTATTCCACGGATTATAAATATCCTCTGTGATCGTTCTTTGCTTGGTACGTACGTGGACGGTGAGTACCTGGTGAGTGCGAAGGTTGTTGATAAAGCTGCAAGAGAAGTGCTGGGTGATGACAGCAAGGATGGTGAACAGGCAATAGGAAAAAGGTTGTGGCCGAAGATCATTTTTGCTGTGTTCGCATTTTTATTTTGTGCAAGTGGTGTTTTGTATTATCTGGACAGTATGACACCTGTTCTTCAATTGCCACGTTTTCAATCGACTGAGGCGGGAAATGTCAGTAATTTACCAGTGGTAGTGCCGATAACGGAATCAGTTACAGAAGAACCGCAAGACGTGAAAACAGAAGAAAGTGAAACTATAACCATAATTCCGCTAGAGATAGTCGAGTAGAAGGGAGAACTTGAAATGTCCTATCTTCTGGAAGCATTGAAAAAATCTGACAAGGAACGTCAACGGGGAACAATTCCGGATCTTCAGACAGATCATTCCCGTCCATCAGTTAGAAGGAAAAGACAAAGGACATCTTCATGGCGTTTTCCCGGAATTATTATTCTTGTTTTGTTATGTGGTGGTGGACTGTTTTGGTGGCAATACGGGAATCAAGTTTCTCAAACGAAGGACTCTTCGCCGGAGCCAGAGGTGTCGGTGGTAAAGAAAGAAGTTTCGGTACCTGTTACTGCTACCCCAAAAGTTACTTCAAGAGTTGTTGCAGCTGTTAATACAGTCAAGACAAAACCTAATGTTGAGGAAGAAAAAGAGGCGTCCCCAGTGGTAAATGTAGCGTTTGTGCCACCTCTGCTGGATGAATTACCTGTTGCTGTTCGAGCAGCTATCCCGGATCTGAGTTTTGCTGGACACGTATATTCTGATGTGCCACAAAAACGTTTGATTATCATTAATAACAGGATTGTCAGAGAAGGTGACCTGATTGCTAACGGACTCACCTTAGAAGAAATTGATAGTAATGGTGTTTTGTTACGCTATGAGTCGTCACTCTTTAGAGTGGAATTGTTTTGATTGTTTAGCTCTCATGTCTACATCCACCAAAAAATCTTTTGATAAGAAATTACGACCAATAAGTAATTTGTAGTTCATCCGTGACCGATCCCGCAGGTTTACCTCCACAGTTTTTTTCACGTTTTTCCATGAAAGAGAAAGTTGTATGACATATCGTTGTTCTATTCCTTTGCCATTTTTTATATTACTTACCCTGGTGATGACAGCCGTCAGTGGCTGGGATTTTCCGCCACGATTTGTCGCTTGAAAAGTTATCCTTTTTCCAATGTTTTCTGTATATACAGGACTTTCATTGGTGATCGTAATATGCGTAACGTGCATGGAGGTGATTTTGGCACCTGTGTCAATTCTTGCAAGGTAGGAAAAAGGGATTCCTGTAATATTTATCCACGCTGTCTCGCCAATGGAAGATTTTTGCTCGGCAT
>JAOZLM010000287.1 GCA_029934815.1 Desulfocapsa sp.
ATTTATCATGATTACCATCAAAGCTCAGGTAATTGCAAAACCGAAAAGTAGGAGTTCGCCCCTGCGGACGAATTAGGTTGGTATTGCACACATTTTTCGTCCGCAGGGGCGGACTCCTACGAAGGAAAAAGCAAAAACTGAAATAAGATATCACTGCCCACCTATTACAACAGTTGTGCCAGAATTCTGGTGACCGGTTTTTATTTGAAAGCTGATTGACAGGAATAGTATTATTGTCATTCCGGACTTGATCCGGAATCTTGTATTTACAACATGTTACAAGATTCCGGATCAAGTCCGGAATGACGGTGCCATCCCTTTACATTTGATTGACAGCAGATCTTTTTCAGTTACAATACATAAATAACAGCTCCAATAATTTACAATTTTGTCGTGTTTTTTCTTTTTATTTACATTTTTGTCACAAACCAAACAAGAGCACTACCATGAATATCCAAGACAAGCATTATCGAACTATCTGGCCCTCACCCGACAATCCGCAGGAAGTACTTATTATCGACCAGCGGCAACTACCCCATAAATTCGTTATCGAAACACTGAGCAGCCTTAATGATGCCGTTGTTGCAATTAAGGATATGCATGTGCGAGGGGCTGGCCTAATCGGAGCAACCGCAGGTTTTGGAATGTATCTTGCTGCCGCAAATCATCAGGGAGACGATTTTGACGCATCTTTGCAACAGGCGGCAAAACTCCTCGATGCAAGCCGCCCCACAGCACGAAATTTAAAATGGGCCGTTGACCGGGTATTACTGGCCGCCAGTGATGGAAAAAGTGATGAAGAGAAACTAAGGATTTGCTTTCAAACTGCCTGTGATATCGCTGACGAAGATGCTGCTTTTTGCAAATCTTTGGGGCAACATGGTCTGGAAATTATAAAAAAGATAGCCGAATCAAAAAAAGGAGAAACCGTCAACCTTCTCACCCATTGCAATGCCGGCTGGCTGGCTTTTGTAGATTACGGCAGCGCAACGGCTCCCATTTACGCAGCACGGGATGCAGGAATCGATGTTCACGTATGGGTGGACGAAACACGTCCCTGGAATCAGGGAGCAAAACTCACCGCCTGGGAGCTGCAGCAGGAAAACATCCCCTGCACACTTATTACCGACAATGCCGGCGGCCATCTTATGCAAAAAGGGATGGTGGATATGGTTATTGTGGGAACTGACCGCACCACTCATACTGGAGATGTGGCCAACAAAATTGGAACGTACCTGAAAGCTCTTGCGGCAAAAGACAACAACATTCCGTTTTATGTTGCCCTGCCTTCTTCCACCTTTGACTGGGAGCTGGACGACGGACATAAAATTCCCATTGAAGAACGTTCAGGAGATGAGATTACAGACGTCAGCGGGTTAAACAAAGAGGGGAATGTGGAGACAGTACGGCTTACCGCACCGGGAACCAAAGCCCTAAACTACAGCTTTGATGTTACTCCGGCACGGCTGGTGACTGGATTAATCACTGAACGTGGAGTTGTGGATGCAAACCGGGAAGCAATTCACGCTCTCTTTCCGGAGAAATAGGGATATTAGTCACTACGCCCATACACATCCTCAAAACGAACGATATCATCTTCGCCAAGATAACTGCCGTTTTGAACTTCTATTAATTCAAGATCAATAACACCCGGATTTTCCAGACGATGATTCACTCCGGCCGGGATATAAGTTGACTGATTTTCGTAAAGCAGAAAGACATCATCACCATTGGTGATCCTTGCCGTCCCGGAAACCACAACCCAATGTTCATGGCGATGGTGGTGCATCTGTAAAGAGAGGATAGAACCGGGGCTTACTGTAATCCGCTTAATCTGATAACGCTCCTGCACCTCAAGAACAGTGTAACTTCCCCATGGCCTATACACTGTGCGGTGCACCTTAAATTCGGCCCGTTTACTTTTTTTCAAACTGTTTACAATCTTTTTCACATCCTGAGATCTGGACATAGGAGCAATCAGAACGGCATCGGATGTTTCAACAACGAGTGTATCCTCGAGTCCTACGGTGGCTACAAGCGTAGCTTCAGCACGGATCAGACAGTTTTTAGTATCTTCCAGGATCACATCACCCTGACTTACATTTCCATTTTCATCTTTTGCAGAAACTTCCCACAGCGCGTGCCAGGAGCCAATATCACTCCAGTCAAGATCTGCTACCACGACAGCTGCACACTTTGTCTTTTCCATTAATGCGTAATCGATGGAATCGCTGGGACTGCGCTCCATTGCTGCTTTATCAAGCCTGAAAAAAGAACCATCACTGCTTCCGTCAGTCACCGAATCTTTCATGGCCGCCAGCATTTCTGGTGCAAAACGCTCGATTTCTTCTCTGAATGTTTTGATGGAAAATGCAAACATGCCGCTATTCCAGAAGTAATTCCCCTGATCCAGATAGGATTTCGCTGTCTCAAGATCCGGCTTCTCACAAAAGGATTTTACCGCACTGCCGTCACCCTGCTCGATATACCCGTACCCGGTTTCGGGATGTTGTGGATCAATGCCAAAAGTAACAATTTTCCCTTTTGCGGCCAGTTCTGTCGCCCGGTTCACAACATCCTGAAAAGCATCTTTCTTTAGAATCAGATGATCGGCTGGCAAAACCAACAGAATGGTATCTTCATCGGATTCTAAAGCACAATATTCAACTGCGCCGCAGATGGCCGGGGCGGTGTTGCGCCCAACTGGCTCAAGCAGTATTTTGCAGGGTTCTTTTAAGTTTAAACCATCCACCTGACTTCTCGTTATAAAACGGTGTTCCTCTCCCACAACCAGCAAAGGAGGAAGCACATCGGCAAGCTGCGAAACACGAAGCACGGTGGTTTGCAGCAATGACGTTTCATCAATCAGATTCAGCAATTGCTTTGGATAGAGCTCCCGGGATAATGGCCACAATCTAGAACCTGTCCCACCTGCGAGAATTACTGGTTGTATTTTCATTACATATATCCTTCAGCTTTTTATGATTTCAAGTAACTCAGCAGTTTTTTCTTCCAGCAGAGCCATATCCCCACGACTTTCCACATTCAGGCGGAGAAGCGGTTCAGTATTTGATTTTCTTACATTAAAACGAAATTCAGGAAAAGACACGGAAAGACCATCAGTATAGTCTTTTTCGCCAGCTTTAAACCGCTCTTCAATTTTAGCGATTACGGCATCCGGATCCTTTACCACATTGTTAATTTCACCAGAAACGGGATAGGCAGCCATTCGCTCAGCCACAAGAGAAGAGAGTGTCACGTTTTTTCGGCTGAGGAGCGATGCCACCAGAAGCCAGGGAATCATACCGGAATCGCAATAACCAAAGCTTTTAAAGTAGTGGTGGGCAGACATTTCTCCGCCATAAATTGCATCTTCCTTCCGCATGCGTTCCTTAATAAAAGCATGTCCGGTCTGGGCCAGAATGGGCACCCCGCCAGCCCCTTCGACTAACTCTCTTGTGTTCCAGGTAAGGCGTGGATCGTGAAGAATTTTCGCTCCCGGGTTTTTCTCCAGAAGCTCAAGCCCCAGCAATCCCACCAGATAATAGCCTTCAATAAAATTTCCTTTTTCATCCCAGAAAAAACAGCGATCAAAGTCACCATCCCAGGCTATTCCCATATC
>JAOZLM010000288.1 GCA_029934815.1 Desulfocapsa sp.
ATTGTAATTTGCGGATGTGCTTCGAGCCAGGTACGCTCATCAGGTGTCAGCTCCACTACTGTGCTGGGTTGGTTTGTTGTCGCCTGAGCCGTGAAGGATAAGAAGACAAAGGGCAGCAGCAACCACAGGTGGTGTACCATCTTTTTTTCTGATTTCATTATTTAAATGACTTCAAGTAATTATCCTGAATAGCTTTCCATTTCGGATTTTGTCGTGCTTCCAACAGTGCCTGATTTAACCCATCCCGTAATCGATGCTCCTGCGGAAGGATCATTCCATAATTCTGTTTCTCAAACACAGTTGGGAGAATATCGATTTCCATAAATTTGTTTTCACTATGTCCTTTCTTTAGAAGATATTGAAGAACCGGAGCATCTTCAACAATTGCATCGATCTTCTTCTCTTCAAGGTCTGTCAACATGGCCTCCACTGACTCATATCCCTGATAATTTACCTCTATCCTATCAAGATATCGTGAGGAGGTTGAACTATTCAGTGCGCCCACTGTAACATTGTGTAGATCTTGAGGCCCTCTGATCCTATCTGAGAGTTGCTGAGTGGTGAGGGCAGAGGCAACCAGAGCCGTAATTCCAGCAACAATAAAAGTACTTCCTATGGAGCCAATCACGGCAAGCAGACGACTTGGCATTGTATGGAGCATCCAATACGATGGAGGACCTTTAGTAATACAGAGGAGACCTGGAATAAATGCCTCAATGATCTTACCGCTGGTATGTTTGGCAGTATATAATTTACTGTTCAATTTATGCTCAAACAGCCAGAGAAAAATGGAAATCACAGCAGAAATTGCAAAAATTCCTCCCATAACCTGGAGGAATTTTTTACTCGTAAAAATCTTGAATATATAACTCAGCGGACCTGACTGTCGAGTGGCAATGGCTAGGTGGGTTTCAAAAAAAGAATGTGTAAAATCAAAGTCTTTCTCCCGTTCCGAAGTAATTGAAATACAGGATACAGCCCCAAATGCTTCACCATTTCTTACGGCATCAAGCATCCCGCTCAAGGAGTATCCCTTCAGTTGATAATCAAAATTTTTCTTTTGAGCCATCTGCTCTAAAAGATAGATACTCAGGCCCGTATATCCTTTCTCGCTTGTATCATCTTCAATAACAAAAGGTTCACACTCGTGAACGGCAATGAGCACATTCGGTTTGGTTACCTGGCCATAAACCGGCGGTATGAAAAAAAGGAAAGTAATCAAGAGGACGAGTATACCTCTAAATACGAGTTGCATTGATGACTCCTTCTGTTCTTCTTTCTTTATATATTTCAAGGTTTCCATATAAAACAACTTTTACTGAACAGCTTCAGCCAGTTTTTTCCCAACCTTAAACTTCACTACTTTCTTTGCTGCTACTTTCATTTCTTTTCCCGTTTGAGGGTTGCGACATGTACGGGCTGATCGTTCAGTAACGGAAAATGTACCAAAGCCAATTAGTGTGAGCTTGTCGCCCTTCTTCATTGTTTCTGTAATTACAGCCATAAAAGCCTGTAATACATCACCGGCTGACTTCTTACTGAGATCTGCTGATTCTGCGATTTTTTCGATAAGTTCTGTTTTATTCATTAACTTTGTTCTCCTTATTTATTTTTAGTGACAACCATATTCATATTTTTCTTCTTTTGTTACTGAGTTACCTAAGGTACTTACAAGATGGAAGAGAGTGATACATCAATTGCGCAACAAGCCTTTGTCCTTCTTTTTATGCTTCTTCTTACCTCTCTTCTTGTCCTCTTTCTCATCCAGACCGACAGCACCTTTGGCTGTATCTTTAGCCGCATCAGCAGGACCGCAAGGGCCGCCAACACCGACAGTGGCCTTCATAGCCATATTCTTTCCAGCCTTCGCCGCCGTGCAGTCACGATCCAATACATCTGGTTTAGGAAGTGCCATACTTGATGAGATCCATAGCACCAGTACACCCAACGAACACGCAATTATTAGTATCTTTTTCATATTATTATTCCTTTTCAAACCAGCGATAGACCACTCCTGCCAAGAGAGCACCAACGATGGGAGCAAGCCAGAACAGCCATAATTGAGACACTGCCCAGCTTCCCTGAAAAATTGCCACAGCAGTACTTCTCGCAGGATTAACGGATGTATTGGTAACAGGAATAGTGATGAGATGAATAAGAGTAAGACCAAGACCAATGGCTATGGGAGCAAATCCCTGGGGCGCTCGTTTATCTGTTGCACCCAGAATGATCATCAGAAACATAAATGTCATTGTTATTTCAGCTACCAGAGCTGCCACTAAGCTATAGCCACCAGGAGAGTGTTCTGCATACCCATTTGATGCAAAACCTGCTGTCACATCAAAACCTGCCTGACCGGAAGCGATAACATACAACACGGCTGCTCCCGCTATTCCGCCTGCAACCTGCGATGCAATGTATGGAGCAAGTTCAGACAACGAAAACCTTCCACCTGACCAGAGGCCAAATGAAACAGCAGGATTAAGGTGGCATCCGGATATATGACCAATGGCAAAAGCCATTGTTAAAACCGTTAAGCCGAAAGCAAAAGAAACGCCCAACAGCCCAATGCCCACATCCGGAAATGCGGCAGCTATAACAGCACTTCCGCATCCTCCAAGAACCAGCCAGAAAGTACCAATAAACTCAGCACCTATTTTTTTTGTTAATGTCATTTCCTACTCCTTTGTATTCTTTTGATGAAATATATTCTTACAATACTGTTGACACTCTCTCCAAAAACCAGAAAGTAGCAATGGTTGCAATATACAGTGTTCTTTATTGCTGTTCACTTTTCTGTAGTGGCAGGGAAAGGGTCATAAAAACACTGTCCCCCTGGACCCGATTTTTTGCCTCAAATTCATGGTACCATCGCAGATCAAGTCCCATGGTACGGTCTGCCAGTGTAAACTGGTAGGCAACTTCCGGACCGATAGCAGCTACCCGTCCCTTGAAATCACCAAGAATCGCCGGGCCACTACTGTCTTTTGTGAGTTGGTAATTATAGTAACCAACGAGGCCAGCCGATAAGCCAGAGGCCAGGTGCTGTTTGTAGGTAAGTTCTATATGGGCTTCAAGCCCACTCTGATAATCAGTGTCAAGATTTTCACCATTAATCGTCATTCCGAGTACACCGGAAAACTCTCGTCCCTTTTTGAAATTACCCAAGGTGAATCCGGTTCCTATATCAAGACCCCACCGGTTTGCTCCTGCATTGGCAAGCCGTCCTTCTTCGTATGAACCAATGGGTATAAAAAGAGAACCATAGACATTCCAGGCACGAAACAGATCACCATCACGATGACGCCAGCCAAGAGATGCTGCCACAGCCGGATCGCCAAAAGCAGTTGTATCGTCTGATATAGCAGCATCAACCGGGATTCCTTTGTACGTAGCAGAAGCATCAGCAGCAACTTCAGAATGAGCGTATGGTATTATCATTCCTAAAGCCAATCGTGCATCACCAATTATTGTCTCACTAATCCTGGTTACTTGAAGAATGTTGGCCAGTGCATCAGCTGAAACATTTTGACCAACCACCCCTGCAATCGGTAACTTCTGATCAGTATCAGCAGTATAGTAATACACGTCATTGCTAATATACCAGCCAGCTTGTGG
>JAOZLM010000042.1 GCA_029934815.1 Desulfocapsa sp.
TTTTTATATGTGCTGGTTCTGCAATATCCATCCTCTTATGATTGACTTTCATTGTTGGGCTGACTATATTGATGCGGTTCTTGATGTCAAGGAAGAGAGGTGCGCCCTGTGCTGTGATTTGTGGTCAGGGTGTTTAAATAGCAGGAGTGGAACAGGAGATATAAATGTCCAGTGTAGTTGTTGTTGGAACTCAATGGGGAGACGAAGGGAAGGGAAAGATTGTAGACCTTCTTACTAATTACGCAGATTGTGTCGTTCGTTTTCAGGGTGGAAATAATGCAGGACATACTCTGGTTGTCGACGGGAAAAAATTTGTCTTTCATATCATTCCTTCCGGAATTCTTTACGAAGAAAAGAAATGCTATATCGCCAATGGTGTTATTATTGATCCAGGTGTTTTACTGGGTGAAATTGCAGAACTACATGGAAAAGGCTTGCCGGTAACTCCGGAGCGTCTCATGATCAGCGAGAATGCCCATCTGATTATGCCCTACCATCAAAGTATGGATCTTGCCAAAGAAGACTCTTTAGCCAAAGGCAAGAAAATTGGTACCACCGGTCGTGGAATCGGCCCCTGCTACATGGATAAAGTTGGTCGAGTTGGAATTAAAGCCGGTGATTTACTCGACGACGCACTCTTTCGTGAGAAACTCCAGGCCAATATTGAAGAAAAAAACTTCATGCTGACTACTAAATATGATAGTGCGCCTGTATCCTTTGATACTATTTATGCAGATTTTCAAAAATATGCAGAAAAAATTATCCCTTTTATCGGTAATGTGTCAGTAGAACTTGATGTTGCCAGAAAAGCTGATCAGAATATCCTTTTCGAAGGTGCTCAGGGTACACAGCTTGACATTGATCACGGCACCTATCCTTTTGTTACATCATCCAACACCATTGCAGGAAATGCCTGTAACGGCTCCGGATTCGGCCCTGCTCACATCGATTCTGTTATTGGAATTTTAAAAGCCTACACCACTCGTGTTGGTGAAGGACCTTTCCCGACGGAACTTTTTGATGCAACCGGTGAAGAATTACAGAAAATTGGTGGAGAGTTTGGCGCAACCACAGGCAGAACCCGCAGATGCGGCTGGCTTGACGGAGTTATTGCCACAGATGCAACCCGCTTAAATGGTCTTACTGGCCTTGCTATCACAAAACTTGATGTTTTGAGTGGGCAGTCCACCATTAAAATGGCTAACAGCTATGAGCTGGATGGAAAAACAATCCATGCCATGCCATCGAACATTAATCAGGCCGCAAAAGTAACGCCTGTTTATGAGGAGATGCCTGGATGGAGCGAAGATATTACCGGTGTTCGTGATTACGATGATCTGCCGGTGAACGCGAAAGATTACATTAAGCGCATAGAAGATTTTACCGGTGTTGAACCGGTGATCGTGTCCGTTGGGCCTGATCGGGATGAGACCATGCTGCTTAAAAATCCCTTTGATAAGAAAGACTAATTATTCACAGCAACTACTGTGTTGGTGTGAAAATAATAAAAATATTGAGGTTTACGAATGGCAAGAATTACTGTTGAAGATTGTCTGGAAACCGTTGGTGAAAACAAGCGTTTTGATCTTGTTCACCTGGCTATCGAGCGTATCAGACAGCATAGACACGGCGAGCCTTATCTGACAGAAGGCAAAAACAAAGAAGTGGTTATGACTCTTCGTGAAGTTGCTGCCGGTAAGGTGACATTTGATAATATTTATGATCTGCCAAATGCGGAAGATGAAGCAGCTGCAGAGCAGGAAGAAGAAAGCACCGAAGAAAAAGCAACAGCATAGCTAAGAATAGATAAACAATGCAAACATGTTATTACGAGGTCCTTTCTGTCACTAAATCGTCAGACGGCACCACTATAAAGAAGGCTTATCGCAAGCTGGCCATGAAATTTCATCCGGATCGAAACCCGGACGATAAAGAAGCTGAGGCGAAGTTTAAAGAATGCACTGAAGCTTATGAAGTTTTAAGTGATGAAAAGAAACGCCAGATTTATGATACCTACGGCCACGAAGGGCTGAAGAACAGCGGGTATCAGGGGCCGAGTAACGCTGAGGACATGTTCTCAGGTCTTGGTGATCTCTTTGGTGATCTTTTTGGTGGTGGACGAAGCAGGCAGCGCCGTGGCGGACCACAGCCAGGGAATGATCTGCGATATGATATAGAGATTGATTTTATGGAAGCCGTACATGGCATTTCCAAAGAAGTTGAAATCGATCGACGGGATACCTGCTGGACATGTGAAGGCTCAGGTTGTCGTCCCGGACATAAACGTGAAACCTGCCCAAGCTGTCATGGTCGTGGTCAGGTTATTCGCTCGCAGGGCTTTTTTCAGGTATCATCCACCTGTCCTCAGTGTCATGGAGAGGGCGAGATTGTAACCGATCCCTGTAATGACTGTAATGGTACTGGTCTTGTTGAAAAACGAAAGAAAGTCTCTTTGAAAATTCCGGCCGGTGTTGATACCGGTGCTCAGATGCGTTTACGTGGTCAGGGTGAGGGGGGTCGTCGAGGCGGTCAGTCTGGAGATTTGTACGTGGTGATTCACGTACAGGAACACGAATTTTTCAAACGGGACAGGCAGACAATTTATTGTGAATTTCCTGTATCCATGGTTCAGGCAGCCCTTGGTTGTAAAACAGATGTTCCTACAATTCATGGAAAGAAAAAACTGTCCATACCAGCCGGAAGTCAATCCGGTGCAAGGTTTACCTTAAAGAAAGAGGGTATACCAAGTCTGCGTGGCGGAGCAAATGGCGATATGATCGTCCAGCTACAAGTAAAAACACCAACAAATTTATGCGCTGAACAGAAAAAAATGCTGGAAAACTTCGATAAATTGTGCGAAGAACATGGACAGAATAAAGAACAGGAAGGCTTTTTTACGAAGCTGTTTCACGAAGTAGTAGGAAAAAAAGAATGATGGCGTTGTAAAAACTCTTCATCTTCTTCGTCGCTACAAGTTTGCTGTCGTTACGACGTACTTAAGTACGCCTCACTCCATCAAACTTGTGTTCCTCGAATATGAAGCTTTTTACTTAACCATCCAAAACTTTACTTTTTATGGTTTAATGACAGAAGAAAAAGACTTTACCCATTTTGATGCAGACGGCAACGCAGTGATGGTTGATGTGAGCAAGAAAAATGAAACAGAGCGTGTGGCGACAGCAACAGGCAAAATTACTCTTTCTGATGCTGCATATAAACTGGTAAAAAGCGGTTCGATGTCCAAAGGTGATGTGTTAGGTGTCGCAAGAGTTGCAGGAATTATGGCAGCCAAAAAAGTTGATGGCCTGATTCCTCTTTGTCATCCTTTGGCCATTACCAAAATCAACATTGATTTTGAGTATCTGGATGCAACAAACCAGATACAGATTGAAGCAGTCGTTGGCATGTGTGGAAAAACAGGTGTTGAGATGGAGGCATTAACAGCCGTTTCCATTACCGCACTGACCATTTATGATATGTGTAAGGCCGTTGATAAGTCCATGACTATCAGCGATATTAGTTTGAAAAAGAAAACGGGCGGAAAGAGCGGAACCTATATTCGACCTGAATAGTTCATTCTCCGTGTCGTTGTCGTTATACAGATGAGGCGTTTTAATGGAACAGGAAGTACTCGATAAATTTACTAAACTGCTGGAAGAAAAGCGTGATAATATTCTGCGGGAAGCTGAACGTACCCTGACAGAGCTGGAAGAGCAGGGTGGCAATATCCCAGATCCAAACGACCGTGCCAGTGCTGAATCAGGACGTAATTTTGAGCTTCGCATCAGACAACGTGAACAGAAACTCCTTTCCAAAATTGATGGTGCTTTGCTGCGAATTGCAGAAGATGAGTTTGGTGAGTGTGAGGCATGTGGTGAACTGATCGGTATGAAACGTCTGGAAGCAAGACCCGTGACTGGTCTTTGTATCGAGTGTAAAACTGCCCAGGAATCAAAGGAAAAATCCCAGGGGAAATAACCTAAATGCCGGAATTAAGAAAAGATCCTGTTCTTGGCCGATGGATCATCATTGCTCAGGAAAGGGGCAAACGACCCACCGATTTTGTAATTGATAAAACTCCAACTAGTGGTGGATTTTGTCCACTTTGTCCCGGCAACGAGAATACCACTCCCCATGAAGTTCTTGTCTATGGAAGAGAAGGGGATAGCCCTGATTCACCCGGCTGGAAGGTTCGGGTAGTTCCCAATAAATATCCGGCGCTGGTCATCGAAGGTGATATTAACCGTGAAGGTGAGGGACTGTATGATAAGATGAATGGTATTGGGGCACATGAAGTTTTTGTGGAAAGTCCCAACCATGATGACGCATTTTCTGAGTTACCTGTCGAGCACATGGTATTGGTCTTGCAGGCTTTTCAGCATCGTATTCGTGATCTTGAATGTGATGATCGTTTCCGATATGTGCTAATTTTTAAAAATTTTGGAAAGGCAGCAGGTGCTTCCCTTGAGCATTCTCATTCTCAGCTTGTTGCATTACCGATACTTCCCCGTAAAATAGAATCAGAACTTACCGGTGCACTGACCTACTATAAGTATAAAGAGCGCTGTATCTTCTGTGATATAATTCATCAGGAACTTAAGCAGGATGTACGGGTGGTATGTAAAAATGAGCATTTCATTACCATCACCCCATTCGCACCAAGAACTCCTTTTGAAATGTGGATTTTGCCCATCAAACATTCCTCTGCATATCATGAACAGAGTTACGATGAGCTGATTGCTCTCTCGGAGATTTTTTCTGAGAGCTTGTGTCGTCTTGATGCCTGCATTCCAAATGTTCCTTATAATTTTGTACTGCATACCCAACCGCTTAGAAGTGAGAAATTGCCCCATTATCACTGGCATTTTGAAATTGTACCAAAGCTTACATCCATTGCTGGGTTTGAGTGGGGATCTGGTTTTTATATCAACCCCATGCCACCTGAAGAAGCCGCCAAGTATCTGCGTGAATCTCTCGAACGAATTGCTTAAGGAGAATCCCCATGAAAAAAATCCTGCTTGTTGATGATGAAGATGGTATCCAAATGCTCTATCGTGAGGAGCTACAGGATTCCGGTTACGAAGTTATTTCCGCTTATACAGGCGAGGAAGGGCTTGAAAAGGTGAAAAGTGAAGCACCGGATCTGGTCATCCTTGATATTCAGATGCCTGGCATGAATGGTATTGAAACACTTCGTCAAATGAAGATGGATAATCCAGAGCTGCCAATTATTTTAAGTTCTGCATATACCGAATATAAACAGGATCTGGGTGCCTGGGCGTCAGATGCTTATGTGGTTAAATCCTCCAATATCAATGATCTTAAAGAAGCTGTTAAAAAGCACCTTCCTTAAGGCAATTGCCGCACCTCTCCCATGAAAGATATTCAAAATCAGGAGGATCATCGCCGGATTAATATCAAGAAGGTTGGGGTGAAAACCATTTCTTATCCCATCACGGTTCTCGATAAAGCACATTCCCGTCAGGATACCGTAGCGTCAGTAAATATGTATGTGAATCTGCCCCATCATTTTAAGGGCACACATATGAGTCGTTTTGTGGAGATCCTGAACCGTTATCATGGTGCCATCGATATTGGTAAATTCCACAATATCCTTGAGGAAATGAAAGAAAAACTTGAGGCGCAAGCTGCTCATATTGAGATGTCGTTTGCCTATTTTCTTTCAGACCCCAAGAATACTGAAGGGTTGAAATCACGACGGTATGAGTGCTGTATGCACGGTTCTCTTGAAGAAGAGAATGATCTTGAGCTTCGGGTTATTGTTCCTGTATCTATTCCTGTTGAACAGCCCAAAAAAGAAGGATTACCACGCTCTTTTGGACATTGGGGCCATGCAGTTACTGCTGTTAGATTCAGAAACTTTATCTGGATCGAAGATTTAATAACCCTTGTGGAAACAGCCATTGACGCAGCGCAAAATATGGCATCCATGCCCGGTGAAAAGAGTATGTCTGTTGAATCGCTTAGTCAGCAGATTGCCAAAAGTCTTGAAAATGAAGAGGCTATAAAATCATTTTCTTTAAAAGTTGAAAATCTGGCAGAAGGGTATTCTACTTTTGCTGCTATTGAATCCCTGTCGTAAAAAAACAAAATACTATTATGTCTGAATTACTTTTTGAAATTGGAACTGAAGAACTCCCGGCTGGTTTTCAAAAACCTGCCATGGCTCAGCTGAAAGTGAACTTCACTAAAGAGGCTAAAGCCCTTAATCTGGAATTCGCATCAGTGCGATGTATGGGGACTCCCCGTCGTTTAGCCTTGCTTGTGACAGGCCTTGCCGACAGACAGCCTGATTCCCGTGCAGAGCTAATGGGGCCATCAAAACAGGCTGGTTTTGATGCTGAAGGAAATCCCAGTAAAGCCGCCATGGGTTTTGCTCGTTCAAAAGGTGCTGCTGTTGATGATTTGCAGGTTGTCGAAACTGACAAAGGCGAATATCTAATGCTGGTTCAGGAAACAAAAGGCGTGGCCACAGCAGAATTGCTTCCTGCTATGCTACACACTCTGATGCAGAGTTTCTCCTTTGCAAAATCCATGCGCTGGGGTGCCGGTGCTTTTACGTTTGCCCGTCCCATTCAGTGGTTGCTTGCTTTGCATGATGGAGCAGTTGTTCCGTTTAGCCATGAAGGAATTGAAGCCGGCAATACTACACGCGGGCATCGATTTATGGCAAATAGTGATTTTGCAGTTGCAACTGTTGCAGATTACGAACAGGTACTGGCAGATGCTTTTGTTCAGGTCGATCAGGCAGAACGTCGTAAAGCTGTAAAAGCTGAAATTGAAGAAGCTGTTGCTGTCTCACTTGATAGTTCTAAGGCCAAAATCGCTGTTGATGAAGAACTTGTGGATACGGTTTGTAACCTTGTTGAAATTCCTTATGGCGTTTGTGGCAGTTTTGATGAAAAATTCCTGCAACTCCCCGCCGAAGCTCTGATCACTTCCATGCGTGAACACCAGAAATATTTTCCGGTGGTAGATAATGATGGTCAGCTCCTGCCCAATTTTGTGGCTGTGAACAATACTAAAGTAAAAGACATTGATCTAACCCGTACCGGCCATGAACGGGTTCTACGTGCTCGCCTTGAAGATGCCTTCTTCTTCTTTGCAACAGATAAAGAAAAGACTTTGGAAAGCAGATTTGAAGCTCTCACCGGAATTATCTTTCAGGCAAAGCTTGGAACCATGCTTGATAAAACCAGGCGTGTTGAAAAACTGGCAACTCTTTTAGCGGAACAGTTTGCACCTGAGTCGGTTGCTGATGCAGTACGTGCGGCACATCTTTGTAAAGTCGATCTGCTGACAGAAATGGTTGGTGAGTTTCCATCCCTTCAAGGGAATATGGGTGCATCATACGCATTAAATGATGGTGAATCACAGACGGTATCGGTGGCAATTCAGGAACATTACCTGCCCAAACGTGCAGGTTCCACATTACCAGAAAGTAACGTGGGTGCAATACTCGGCCTTGCTGATCGCTTTGATACTTTAAGTGGTTGTTTTGGGATCGGGCAGTTGCCAACCGGAACCAAAGATCCTTTTGGCTTGCGTCGAATTGCTTTGGCAATTCTGCATATCATTGAGGAATTCGAATGGAGTGTTTCGCTCTCTGACATCGTTTATAAGGCTCTTTCGCTGTATGGTGAAAAAGTGGATGGCAGTGGAGAGACCGTTGCCCTGGTACTTGGCTATATTCGTGATCGATTTGTTAATGATCAGTTGAGTAAAGGTGCCGATGCTGAGGCAGTTGATGCCGTAACATCTGTTGAGTTTGATGATATAATTGATTGTAAGAAGAAGATTGCAGCACTAACTGCAATTCGCTCTGAAGATGCTTTTGCTGTACTGGCGGCGTCATTCAAACGGATTCGCAATATTATCAAGGATAATAGTACAATTGAAATTGATACTACCCTGTTTACAGAAGATGCTGAGAGTACTTTAGCCAACTCATACAGTACTGTACTGGCTGAGGTGCAACCTCTACTTGAAGATGCTGATTACCAACGGGCTTTACCTGCCATGCTGGCCCTCAAATCTCCTGTGGATGCATTCTTTGAGAGTGTGATGGTTATGGATGAAGATGCGGCTATCAGACAGAACAGGTTGAATTTGCTTACAGCCATTTCCACGCTGTTTCTGAAAGTTGGTGATATTTCAAAAATGCAAAGCAGTTGAGCGGGGATAACAAAATACAAACTCTCGTCATTCCGGACTTGATCCGGAATCTCAATATATCATACGATTTGACATGATTCCGGATCAGGAAAGCAAAGACTCCGAGTCCGGAATGGCGGAATAGTGAGAATCTGAGAAAACTGAGTAACGAGTGGTAATCTGGATAAAAAAAAGCCGGTTTCAGCAATTAAGCTGAAACCGGCTTTTCTGTTTCTTGTCTGCTCCTGAAGAAGCAGAGTGTCATCTAAAAAGGATTACTTCTTTTTCTTAGGATGACAAACGGTACACTTAGCAAGCTTCTTGTCAGTTTTCTTATGACAGGCTTTGCAGTTTGCATGTGCCGCTTCTTTAAAAGTGGTGAGTTTCTTTGGCATTCCAGCAGCTTTGTTGTGACAGGATTCGCATTTCTCAATTTTTTGTCCAGCAACGTATGCTACCTGCTTACCGTCAGCGTCTTTGGAGTGATGGCAGTCGCCGCACTCAAGTGTTTCCTGATGCTTCCCGTGTGGAAATATAGCAGGCTTTGCTTTTTTTGCGGGATCAATGGTTGAGGTAAGGGTCATGTCTGCTGGCCCCTTGTCGTCCTCTGCAAAGGATGTTCCAGTGAAGGCAACACCCATAACCAGTGCTGTTGATACAGCGTACAGTGCAAGTCTTTTCATTTCATCTTCTCCTGTGAAATAGTTTGAAAATTCCAAATTGAATAGCTATTCAATCAGAACGTTTTATACCTTTTACTCTATTCTTTGTCAAGAAAGATGCATTAATTAGAGCCATAACTATGCAGGCCGGAGAGCAGGAAGTTTACACCGTAATAGGTGAAAATAACGGACATAAAACCAAAAATTGCAAGCCAGGCAATGCGTGTGCCACCCCATCCTCGGGTATAACGGGCATGGAGAGTGATGGCATAAACAAACCAGGTAATTAATGACCAGGTTTCTTTAGGATCCCAACTCCAGTAGGTTCCCCAGGCAGAGTTTGCCCATATAGCACCTGTGATAATTCCGACACTGAGCCACAGAAAACCAAAAACCATGGTTTTGTGCGTAATATCATCAATTACCTTTAATGGCGGCAGGCTCCCAAGAAGGGTTTCATCATTTGTGATCTTTCGTGTCTCACTGGTGTTTTTGACCAGGTACATAATGCCAAGACCAGCAGCCACTGCAAAAGCAGCATAGCCGATAAAACAGGTGACAACATGGGCGAGTAACCAGTTGGATTGGAGAGCAGGAATCAGAGGGCTGATCTCTTTATTAATACCGGTGGAAAAAGAACCATAAGCCATGGCCAGAAATGCAAAAGGAACAGCAAATACACCGATTACTTTTGTTTTAAATTTCCACTCGATGAGCAGGTACATAAGGATGATGGTCCAGGCAAAGAAGACCACCGATTCGTACATATTTGTCAGTGGTGCATGGCCATAACCAATTTTGTATGATTCCTGCCAGCGCAGGAGGAGCCCTGCTGTCTGGATCAAAAAGGCAACAATGGTAAAAACAGTTGCCGGAGTTCCAAGTCTTTTTGCTTTGAAAATAAAAATTATGGCATACAAAATGGTTGAGAAAAAATATGTAAAAGTTGTAATACCTAAGAGTTGCGAACTATCCATAATAAATACCTGTGGTCACTAGTTGGTTATTTCTGTGAGTGTATCTCAGTTTCTCAATTATTTTTCAGCGCATCAGTGAGGCTTGCGAATGTTTTTTCAAAGCCAAGTTTGTTCTTATTGGCGCTTCCCGCGACAAGAATGCTACTTGTGCCGTTTTCTTCAGGTTTAAGCAGAATCCAGAATCGTCTATGGGACATAAAGAAGGCTACAAAAAGGCCAAGAATCATCATACCACATCCGATATATACTATCCATACTCCAGGATCTTTTGCAACCTGAAGGCCGGTTGCATACATCTGCTTGCCGGCAATTACAAACTCAGTATCTGCACGTTGAACCGTTACTTCTTCACCGGATGGAATCCAGAAAACAGAAGCTGGGCCCTGAGCATCTTTAAACCACACTTTGAGACGGCTGACAGATTGTCCCATGGTTTCAGCATTTATAACACCAATAACAGCATCTTTATGTTTTGTGAGATTCCCTCGTTGCTGGAAGGGCAGGCTGATCATCTCCTGTGCACCTGTCTTTTTGTCGGTGATATTGAGGATGAAATCCTGATAGCCCTGATAGCTTGACTGGTAAAAAGTGATGCCCTTATAGGTTAAGGGATCGTTTACAACAATATCCTTTTCCATGATTATTTTGTTATTTTCAAGGACTGTCAGGTTGGATCGATAAGCTTTTGGCATACCGGTATCATAAAATTCGATATCAAATCTGTTACAGCGTACTTCAAAACCAAGATCAATTGATTTGCTGGTTCCAAATTCGTAAATAGAGCTGGTGGCCTGTGTTTCAGGGAGCATTACAGATCCTTTGAAACCTGTAAGTTCACCAACGATGGCACCAAGAAATATTATAAGGATAGATGCGTGTACTATATAAACACCGGTTCTGGTCATGGCGCCTTTTTGAGCGAAAAGCAGTAGTGAGTCATCTCGCTTACGCTGCTCAGCTGTCCAGCCGTTTTCTGAAAGTTTACTGCTTAGTGCTGTGGCAAGTTCACTTTCTGTTTTATCAGAACTCCACTGTTCTGACAGGCGCATCTTGCCGATACGTTTCGGGTCAATGGCAAGGTTGTCTTTTTTGATCTGTTTCCAGACACCGGGAAATCGGTCAAAAGAGCAGACGATGAGATTCACAGAAAGCAGACCAAGCAGGCTGAGGAACCACCAGGAGTTGTACATATCAGGAATAGAGAGAACCTGAAATATTCTGGCAGTACTTTCACTGTAGTTGTGAACGTAAAAGTCAAAACTTTCTTTCTGCGGAATGACAGTACCTATAATGGATGTCACTGCCAGCAGACAGAGAGTGAAAAGAGCGAGTTTAACAGAAGCAAACAGACTGATTACCGGGTTTTTTTTGTTCATTTCGGTGAAGTTTTGTGAATGTTAAGTTAAGGGGTTATGTTCTGTATAGATATGAAATACTCTAACAGGGTATATGCGTTTTCGCTTTGACACAAGTCAAAAAGGAGCTTTACTTCAGACTACACCCCTTCTGACAGCCTAAATGCTTTGAGCCGCCATAAATTGTGAAGCTTGTACGCTTTCGAGGGAACAAAGTAGTAGTAAATCTAAAAGTTGTCAATTGTTCTTAGATTACATTTCTGTCATGTTTGCCAGTGTTCTGGTGCTTCCAAAATATTTTCTAAAAATTGATTGATTTGCGACTATTTGTGGGAGGAAATGGAGAAAAATATCCTTGACATTGGCATCCACGTGGTGGATTCTTTACTAACAACAA
>JAOZLM010000043.1 GCA_029934815.1 Desulfocapsa sp.
GTATTGGACGTCCACGGCAGGTGTATGAAGGTGCTGTACAGCGTGAGTTTGTTCCTTTGCATGAACGTGGCTAGAACCTGATAGGCATTATAACGATCGACAGATACATAACAGGTTTATTACGGATTGGGATATAGTCTCCAGATGAGCGCCACCGCTATTTGGCCAGACTATTCCCTGTTTCAAAATTTACAACCAGCGGAACATCCAGGGTAAGTGCCTCTTCCATGGCCACTCTCACTACTTCCTTGGTTTTCTCCAATTCGCTCTCTGGCAATTCAAAAACAAGTTCATCATGGATCTGCAGTAAAAGCCTTGCTGAAAGATTTTCTTTTTTAAGAGATGGTACAACTTTAATCATGGCCAGCTTAATAATATCTGCAGCCGTTCCCTGAATAGGAGTATTGATAGCAGTACGTTCGGCAAACTCCCGCCGTGTTTTATTTTTGATATTTATCTCAGGGAGCATTCGTCTTCGGTTGAGCAGTGTTGTTACGTATCCGTCCTCTCCCGCTTGCGCCACAATATTTTTCATAAATGTTTGTACACCGCTGTACAAATGGAAATATTTATCGATAAATCGACTGGCTTCTTTGCGACTGATATTCAATTGATTAGACAGTCCGAATGCGGACATTCCGTATACAATTCCAAAGTTGATGGATTTTGCCACTCGTCTCATTTCTGAAGTGAGCAGCAATGGAGAAACAGCAAACAATTCGGATGCTGTTCTGGCGTGAATATCTTCGCCATGACGAAAGGCGTGCAGCAGTGCTTCATCTTGTGAATAGTGCGCGAGAACACGTAGATCAATCTGGGAATAATCTGCTGAAAGAAATACTTTATCTTTGCCGGGAATAAATGCCCCACGAATACGATTTCCCTCTTCGGTGCGAATGGGGATATTCTGCATATTGGGATTACTGGAGGAGAGTCTTCCGGTGGCTGTCACTGTTTGGTTAAAGGAAGTGTGTACCCTGCCACTCTTTGGATTAATCAGTTTTTTAAGTTTTAGAACGTATGTTGATTGTAGTTTTGCAAGAATGCGATAGCGCATGATTTTGGCAGGAATTTCATGCTTTGTCGCCAGTTTTTCCAGCACCTTCATATCGGTTGAATAACCGGTCTTGGTTTTGCGGCCGTGGGGTAACTCCAGTTCTTCAAAAAGCAGGACACCAAGCTGTTTGGGGGAATTCAGATTAAATGTGTAACCGGCGAGTCCATGAATCTCTTCCTGCAAGGAATCCAGTTCTGTCTGAAATTCTTCTTCGAGCTGTCCCAATACCTGCTTAGACACACTGATTCCGGCAATTTCCATCTCGGCCAGAATTGGAATCAGCGGTGTTTCCACATTGCTAAACAATGCGTATTCTTCAAGCTCTTCCAGCTGTTTTTCGTAATCCTGCCACAGCACCAGTGCCCCGAAAACGTCTTCACAACTGTACTTGCAGGCATCTTCTATGCTCACATAAGCAAAACAATTCTCTTTTTTGGGATCGTCAACCACTGCGCTAAAAGGAGTGAGTTCATAACCTCGTTCTAAACACAGTTCATCAAGTTTTAAAGATCTTCGACCGGGCTGTACAAGATAAGCGGCAATCATGGAATCGTAGAGTGGCCCCTGCATGGTGAGATCGCAGGATTTCCGCAAAACGGAATAATCATACTTTATATTATGACCAAGCTTTGGCAAAGCATCGGATTCCAGAAATGGTTTTAACGCATCCAGCACAAGAGACTGTTGTAATTGTCCAGCCTGCAACTCACCGTCTTCCTGAATATGCCCGACAGGTATATACCAGGCTGACTCCAGATCTGTGCAAAGTGAAATTCCGACCAATGTGGCTTTGGAAACATCGAGGGATGTGGTCTCGGTGTCGATTACCAGTAAAGATGTTTTTTCCAGTTTTTCCAGTAGATTTTTCAGCGATTCTTCAGTCTGTACTAACTTGAATCCATCAGTTGGAACAGGTTTACTCTCAGTATTTTCTTTCACCATGGATTTAAAACCAAGGCGTGTAAAAAGATCCTGTAATTTTCCTGTATCACCTTCTTTAAATGCGTAGGCAGCCAGATCGGCAGGAACGTCAGCATCATATTTTAAACGGATCAGATCCCTTGAAAGATATGCCTCATCTTTGTTTTCAGCAAGCCGCTCTTTCATCTTCGACTTTTTCATTCCGTCAAGAGCCTCGTATACACCCTCAAGGCTCTGATGCTGATTAATAAGTTTTTCAGCAGTCTTGGGGCCAATACCGGGAACGCCGGGAACATTATCAGAGCTGTCTCCCATAAGAGCGTAACAGTCGAGCAGTTGCGTGGGTTTCACATTATACTTTTCTTCGACAGCGGCGATATCCATGACTTTGTTTTTCATGGGATCCCACATCACAGTTCTTTCATTTACCAGTTGCAGAAGATCTTTATCCCCTGAGACCACAACCACATTATACCCCTGTTCTTCAAGGAGTTTTGCAGAAGATGCGATGATATCGTCCGCTTCAATTCCCTGCGTTTCAAAACAGGGAATATTCATGGCATGAACCAGTTCTTTGATATAAGGAATTTGTACCGCCAGATCGTCGGGCATGGGTGGTCGGTTGGCCTTATAATCAGCATACATTTCGTGACGAAATACTGGACCTCGCATATCAAATGCCACTGCCAGATATTGCGGTTTTTTGTCCTTGAGCATTCGTTTTAGAATATTCAGGAAACCAAAAACAGCGTGGGTGGGCATGCCTTCACTGTTTGTTAGTGGGGCAACTGCGTGGTAAGCACGGTAGATATAGGCACTTCCATCAATGAGATATACTGTTTCGCTCACGTTTTTTCCTTATGTCCTAGATAGAATCCGAGTATCATCGAAACTCAGTTTTGTTGGATTTACGTTATTCCGTCATTCCGGACTCGATCCGGAATCTCTACGCAACAAGCTGATATTACAAGATTCCGGATCAGGTCCGGAATGACGGGAGTAGCGGTTTAACCTCTGTGCAAATCAAGAAATAGAAAGCATCTGTTCCAATGATTTTGTTGCACTGGCGGCAACTTCTGGAGACACTGTTATTTGATTTTTCACCTTTCCTGCGGCCAGATTGTCAAGCAGCCAAAGCAAATACACCGGCTGGTTGCAATCCATAGTTGTACATTGGCAATTTGTTGGGGCGAGCAGGTGAATTTCCTTATCAGGATGCTCACGAATAAGACGATCCACAAGATTAATTTCTGTTCCGATTGCCCATTTGCTGCCTGGTTTCGACTTGGAGACAGCGGTAATAATTGCCTCTGTTGAACCATACTGATCGGCAATACTCACCACATCCTGCGGACACTCCGGATGCACCATTATATTGATATCCGGTTCTTTTAATTTCCACTGGTGGATATGCTCTGGTAAAAATCGCATATGCACTTCGCAATACCCATCCCAGAGGATAACTTTTGCCAGTTTTAAGGCGTCAACTGAATGACCACCAAGCAGTTCTCCGCGCCGCCAAAGCAAAACCTGTTCTTCAGGAACACCCAAAGCTGAAGCTGAATTTCTGCCTAAATGCTCATCGGGAAAGAAGAATACTTTTTCACCCTTATTTAATGCCCACTCAAGCACTTTTTCGCCATTGGATGAGGTGCAGACAGAGCCTCCACGATCTCCAACAAAGGCTTTAATGGCAGCAGAGGAATTAACATAGGTTACCGGCACCATATCCGTTTCATTTTCCATGATACCAACAGACAGCAGTTCTTTATAGGCCTGCTCAACCGCTCCGGTAGTTGCCATATCCGCCATGGGACAACCGGCATGGAGGTGGGGAAGCAATACTTTCTGGTGATCTGCTGCCAGGATATCTGCAGCCTCTGCCATAAAATGAACTCCGCAGAAAATCAGAAATTCACGATCTGATACTTTCGCTGCTTCACGGGAGAGTTTTAAGGAATCACCAGTAAGATCTGCGAACTGAAAAAGATCCTGCTGTTGATAGTGGTGACAGAGAATCAGCAGATTATCGGCAAGTTCTGCTTTCCGTTTACCGATTCTATCCAGTATTTTTTCACGGCTAAGGCTGTAGTATTCAGCCCCCAGATTTTGTTGTTTTTCCATTTCAAACTCCTTCAGTGGTACATCGTAAAAAACCAGTTACATACGAACGATCATGAGACTGAACTTGTACCATTGGTCGCCAATTATGGCAACATTACGATGTGAAAGGAATACCTGATTACCCCTAATGCGGTAGCTAAGCTTCAGTGGTAATTAGGATAAGAATTGTAGAAACACGGCCGTTGGAAACCAGACCTGAAATCTGCAACTGCGGAGTAGCCAAAATAACGTCGCCTTTTTCATCTGCTCCAGAAATTCGTTACCAGCTTTCCTGTTCCAACCATCCGTTTTCCAAGGTAAACAGCAGTTCATCTGGAAAAGGAAAATCCGGTTGAGTCATTAAAATACTTAAGGCAGCATCTTTTTGCTGTTGGCTGAGTGGCAGTAATTTTTTCCTGCGTTGTTGCAGATTCGACAGATCACAGCGGTAAAGTTGCAGGGGATGCAATTCATGCATAATTGTAGCAATACGCAAACCGGACGGGTCGCTATCACCCCAATGATAACAATTGGCTGCAAGAGGTGCGAGCAGTTGATAGAGTTTTTGCACCGCACTGGACGGAAACCCGCTGGTAAACAACAGGCATCTGTTTTTGTTTTGCTGCATCAGGCCGCTGAACGGAGCCTCATTTTCGCAACAAATCAGATCCGGCACACTGGAATCCTGGCCATGCAGATATATTTTGTCGATATCCTGTAGAGTTGACCATCCGACAGTCGCCGCTTCCCCCTGCCGGTACAGTTGATAAATCCAATCAAACGTTTTTCCATTCTTTTCGTAGATTACCGGGCCGTACAAAACGGCGTTTACCGTTAAACGATCATGGAGGATACGATGTATTGCCAGCAAATCTGTTTCATCAAGCAATTCTGATTCCGGTTCAAACAGCCTTAGCCATCTGACAAGCAATGTTCGTAATTCTCCCTGCCGGAGTGCTTTGGAATCCTGATAAAACCGAGCGCCAAGATCGGAAACCGTAATTGGCGAATGGTTGTGCATGAGAAAAGAGATAATCTCAGCCATAATAAAACATTTACTTTTTCCTTTCTTTTCATTATTTCCCGAAAGTAGGCTGCGGATTGAGCTGCCATCTTCCTGCAAAACAGTAAAAAGTGTGTCCAGATCAGGATAAGCCAGCAGCAAGCTGGCAAGGATTCGTTTTGTGGCTTCCCCACTTGTTTTGTTACTGTTTTCCGGTTGCGGTTGGAGCGAGTATCCAAGGCTGTCTCCAATCTTTTTCAGCCACTGCACTTCAGAACCGTTTTGAAGAAGAACATTAAAAAGAAGGCGAACCTCCTCTCTGCTGTTTACACGTAAAGGGGCCAGACCAAAGAAATTGGCAAGCGATGCCATCTGCTCCCGGTCAAGGTTTTCTCCAAGTTTCATGGTACCGCTTAAACTCGTTTTCAGTGAGTAGCGACGTGCGATTTTAGAAAGCACTTCATGCAGGAATTCCATTAGAGTTCCTTATCAAACAATACAGGTTTTTCCGGGGAATCCTGTGTGAAAACCCCCATTTGCTGATTGGCGGGATTCTGCCAATGAAAGGGATAGAGGTGAACATTAAAATCTTTATCTTTTTTTACCAGAAGCGTGGTGGAATGTTCCACTTCCCGCCGAACGCCATCCTGATCCGGTGAAGCAATAAAGAGTTGCAGGTCAAGATCTGTTGCAAAACCAAGCAGCTGATCCCTACGCCCGGCATCAATCCCGTAGAATGCTTCATCAAAAAGAAGGGCATGCAGACGTATTTTTTTGCGCTGATACAGAAAATGAGCAATGGTGAGAATCAGCAGGTAATTGGGTACAGCCTGTTCCCCGCCGGAACCAATACTTTTGGTCCGCCTGTCCATAACCACACCTTTGTCGCCAATGGTGGAAACCTGCAACTCATATTGGTACCAGTTGCGATAATCAAGTTCTTCCGGGATACTACCCGCTTCTGTGGAAATAATCCCGGCACGGTTATCGGCAAAAAAAGCTTCCAGTTCTTTTTCAGCAAGGGGATCAAAGGAACTGATCTTTTTAATGATGCTAATGAGCCGCTTATACTGACTCAATGGACGCAGACGGAAGCGATAGTGCTGCCCGCCAAAGGAACGTTGGTCAAGGCGCATATTAATACGCCGAATCATTTGATCCAGCTCACCCACATGCTCCCGCAGGTAATCAAGCAGATCAGTCATAATAATCTGTTTGAACAGTTTTCTGGTACGATCATTAATTACTTCTTTCTGGTCTGTCAGGACGATTGCCTGCTGCTCAATAATGGATGCCAGATTCTGCTGACGAAAATCCCGCAGTTCATTTTCATTCTCTTCGTAATGGAAACGAAAACCGCCCCCGAATTCGGGATTGTTCACCTGTGACCTGATGTGGATTGCACCGGTACGGGCAGCGACATCGCTATTGCTGCGTTCTTTTTCTATTGCTTCGCCGCTTTTGAATTGCTGCCCCTTTTTACTCTTTAATACGTAGTGAGCAATATCTTCCACATCAGGAAGGATTTTACGCAGTTTTGTTTCCGTTTCCTCCTTTTGCTGTTCTGATTCAGCCAGTTGAACAGCAAGTTTCTCCACCCTTAGCTGCAGACCTTCAAGTTCTCGCCCATCCCCTCCAATCTTTTCCGTCAGCTCACGTATTTTTCTCTGATTGGCAATTTTCCTGTTCTTCAATGTGCTCATACGTCTTTCCAGGTTGGCAAGACCTTCCCCGGCAATACGTCTACTCAGCTCTTTTTGACGCAGTCTCAGGCTTTCCAGCGTCTGCTTGTGTGAGTCTGCTATCTTCTGCTGTGCAATTATACGTTCCTGTTGAAACGTTAGTTGCTGAGTGAGTTCCTCTAATTTATAGGAACCCTCCCGGAGTTTGCTTATATTTTCCTGAAGGAACAGTTTAAAGGTATTCAGTGTATCTTGTTGTTGCTTGGCAGTTTTGATACTTCCGGAAATTTCCCGTTTATCCCGCCCCAGGCTTTTTAACATATTTTTAATACTGCGAATCTCAGCTGCAAGTGCCTTTTTTCTGCTTTCTCCACCAATTAACCTGGCGGGAAGACCTAACAGTGCACGTTCATGGCTCCGAAAAGCCAGGAATGGCTTGCCGTCAACCAGTCTAATCTGAGGTTGCAGGCCATCACTTTCCATTTCCGTTGCCAGACAGCGAAGACATTCGGGGTCTGAGTTTTGAACATCAAATACGGGACGCATCCAGTCAGGAATATTTCCCGATATCCGTTTTTCACAGCTGATGCGTATGCCTGCATGATGAACAGCAATTTTTTCGGCCTGTTCATATTCACTGTCCCGGAAAAAGAGTGTGGCAAGAATATCCTCGCCGATACACTCCTCAATATACTCCTGCACCTTTCGCTTTATGGTTGGCAGCCATTCCAATCCGAGATACAGCGGTCTTGGGCTGAGAATGTTTTGCTGCATGGTGCGCAGACACTCCTGATAGGGCGGCAGATCAGGATATATTTCACTCTGTTTCTCACGTTCGGCAAGGCTCTTTTCCTGCCTAGCAATCTCATCCTCCAGGTTTTGCTCCCTGTCGGTCAATCGTGCAAGCTCCTGATGGCAGGACTCAAGATGCTTGTCACTCTCCAGAATATATTCCTGAATATCGATGCCTGAAAAAAGAGAATATTCTTTGTCTCTATTAAACTGATCCAGTACATTTTGCAGCGTACTGAGTGAAAAAGGAAGGCTGGTTGCCTGCCGGGCAAGTTCCGGAATAAAAAGAGCAAGTTTTTTCAGAAAAATCTTTTGCTGATCCGCAGATAATTTTTCATAGTGCCGCAAACCACTGCGCTCTTTCTTCAATGTCTCCTTAGCCTGATTAAGGGCAATCTTTTCCGCAGTAATATCCAGCTGAATTCTCTTCTCCTGACTAACCAGCCCACCAGTATCTTTAGCCTTGAGGATATCCAGCCGCTCTTCAAAATCCCTGTCGATGCGTTCAAAAGAGACAAGTTTTGATTTATCCTGAAGGAGTTGTTCTTTGCCTTTTTGTATCTCCTGCTGAATGGATTTCTGCTCTATTGTAATTCTGTTAATAACAAAACGGCACAGGAGCCAGTCATAGCGCTGCATTGCCTCACGCTGCTCTGCAATGTCACTTACAATAACCTGGAGTTCATGCAGCCAGGAAAGTTTACGATCCAGATCATCGAGAATTGTTTGAGATTCATCCAGTGTTCGCAGAGCCTCAACAATCTGAACAAATATAGCTGTTTGCGGTTCCGGCAGCAGACGTTTAAAAAGAGCATGATAATCAGCAGCTCCTGCTGAAATTTCACGATACGCTTTTCCCATGGCAAGAAAACGGCAAATATCGTGATAACTTTCTTCACCGCCAAAGAGCCTGCCTGCAATATCCTGTCTGTAATTTTTTCTGCTGCTGATAAAACCACTGCTGCTTCCAAGTTTCTCTTTAAACTCCCGGCGGGATGCAGGACGAAACCGGCCGTTTTCTTCAAGAAGAAATGGAACATCGGACAATGGACATTCACGGATAATACCCCAGAAACGAATTTTCTCATCCATAGCTGTTGCCGACATCCCCATCCCAATGGTGAGCGGTTTCCCGTTTCTTCCTGTTATTTCAAGAGCCACATAACTGATTGCCCCTTTTGTGTTTATCACTCCGGTATCAAGATTGTAGCGCAGGATAATGCCCTGTACCCGTCGCCCGTCACGTTTAGAACCACTCATTCTGGCGGCGGAATTCCATTCCATGGAATGTCCCGCTGTCAACACATAGTGTACAGCATCAAGGATGGTAGTTTTTCCGCAGCCGTTATCACCAAGAAGAAAGAGATGGCCGCCATCTTCAATATGGATTGTTTCATCCGTGAAATTATGAAAATTAATCATACGGATAGAGCGAATGAGGTATCCATTTTCACGCATCTGACAACTCCTCTGCTTCAGTACCGGTAATAAGCTCCGGGATCATACGGGCAAGTGCGGTACCATTATAGTGATAGAGTGCGGGCATAGCCTCATAGATAAGATCGGATCCTGTTGTGTACAAATCTTCGGGTGGTTTTATTTTTGTGAGAAATCTGTGTTTTTCAAGCTCCGGCATTACAAGTTTCCAGATTTTCGAGCGAAGGTATTCCTGGCTGTAACGCTGTTCCTGTTCTGGGAAAAGTTCCTGAAAACGATTGTGGCTGTAATCGAGCAGATCACCAAAGTGGAAGCGAAGGTTTTCCTTGTCTTCTATGGTCATACCGTTTTCTTCCAGCTGCTGCTCAAAAAATTCAAGAAGCATCATAAAAGCCAGACATTCATCTCTTTTGCTAAAATGAAACAGTGCACGATTGGCCTGGGTAATGGCACGGTTGTACCAGTCCGCCTTATATACACGGGCACATTTGGAGTCAACAATCAGCTCCCAGCCATAGAATATTTTGAAAAAATCTGTGAATTCACGGCGGTGACGACGAAGAAAGAGAAAAAGATCATAATCATCGACTGCATAAAAATAGGAACTTTCAAGTACGACATTTAAGACTGCCTGTACTTTGTCATTGCTGCGTTTTAAGAGTTTTGCAAGTTCAATTTCCATGATTCATTTCACCGGGTGGCTGTAATCAGCATCTCACAACATTTCAGACTGCACGCATCAATTTGCAATATAATCTCTTGCTCTTTTGGAGACAGAGAAAAGTGGATTCGATCCAGACGTTTGCCGTTGTTTAAGATGCCTGACTTAACAAGATTTATAATGTTTTGACAATCAGAAAAACAGTCAAAGCAACCGATGGATAACAGCGATTCTGAGGTGGCACCGCTGCACAGTTTTTCATGCAGCCAGTTCTGTAAAAGAGCAAGTTGCGCTTCATCCATTGACTGGACGGGTGTATCACTCTCTGTTTTTTTGTTTAGAAACTGTTTGGGAAAACTGGATTTTCGGGAAATCGGTTTTTTGGGTTTTGGCGGCTCTGCTTTTTCAGATATATCCCAGAAATGCTGATCGAAACGGCAGAGTGGCTGCGCAAACAGTGCATTAAAAAAACCGTGAAAACTCTGATTTTCATCAAAGGAAGCAATCTCACTGATCCGTGATGAAATATCCTGGAGCTTATTGTTTTTCCGTTCCAGTTCCCTTAAATGACTGCGCAGTTTTTGCCAAACCTGTAGAGACGATCTGTTTATTCGATGTAACAAGCGATCGAGTCCACCCTGCTCTTTGAAAAAGCTCAGCAGACGTCCGGGAATTGCCTCAACATGTGCATCACGCCGGGTTTGTAATAAATGAGGTGTGCGCAGACGTTCCTGTTCCATTACTTCATGGCAGAGAAGAAGTTTTTGAGACTGTTTTTCACTCTGCAATCGTTCCAGCAGTGGCAGGATCTCAATACGCAAGTTGGAAGCCTGTTTGAGAAAAGTTTCAACATAACTTTCCACTTCTTTTACGAGGTGGCGAACTTCGTTGATTTCATAACGTTTCACCAGAAAAAAGAGCAGGCGACCATTAAAATCAGCAAGTCCCGCAGTGATCTCCTGTGACAAATCTCCAGCTTTAAAAAGCTGAAAGAGTATGCGACGGGAGAGTTCTTTCTGCTCCTCATCATCATCCTTCTTTTGTACCTGGAGATGGTGCAACAACCGAAGAAGTTCGCCAAGACTGCCACGCATCTCACCCAGAAGATCCCTGGTATCATTGCCGCTGCTATGGATATCATCCAGCAAACGCTGTTCAAGCCATTCGAGAAAATAAACGGTTTCGGAATCCAGGCGATACCTGAATTTCCTTTTACGATTATCACGGTATCCGCGTAAACGCTGTTTTTCGATGCGAAAGCTGAGTAAATTCCATTCTGCCAGTTGAGCCATATCTCCCCTGAAACGATCAGGGTCGTAGTTATTGCCATCTACTGCCTGTGCGGCTTCGACACCTCTATAGATATCGTCATATAACGGCTCAAGCTCATAATCACGCTTAAAAAGCAGCATGCGGTAGAGGATATTCAGGTAGGGAAGAGCACGTTCAGCTCTCAGCAGAGAACCAAGATGCCGGTTGCGGTTTGTAAGAAGAGTTTCCACCGCACCTTTCTCGAATAAAGAGAGGGCAGATGAACCAAAGAGAGCGGCGACTTCCTGCTTTGTATCTGTGTTCATGGAGACACTTTTAATGTACATAATTTTGAGACAGGCTGCCTCCGTTAAAAACACTAAGTGCGTACAAGTATTGCATTTTATACACATTTAGTATTTGTGTCAAGATGCGGTTGCAAACAGACAAGGCATGCCACCGGGATCACACTGGAATGCTGCACTCAAATATGATGAAAAAACACACACTTTACCAGCAAGATAAAGAGCACTCGACAATGACACAGGAAGAGCAAAAGGACAGCACTATGTCTGTCAGCTTTTATCAAAGCTGAGTTTCGATGGTAATCAAGTTATCTTTTGCAAAAA
>JAOZLM010000289.1 GCA_029934815.1 Desulfocapsa sp.
TTTAATGGTAATCAAGTATTTTTATATAAAACAAGCGTGTTTGTCAAGAACACACTCAAATAACCATAGCCTGAATCTGCTCACCGCTTTGCCATAAGGTAACCTGATGATTCCCAAAATCGAGTGAATAAGAACGTCCCGCTGCCAGTCTGAATCCAGCTTCTTTCTCTGGAAAAACAAATACTGAAAACCGTTCTGTGCCACGGCTGTACATCAGATGAGCGGTATCACAATCACCTAACCTGCAGACTGCTACGGCCAGCAATTTTGCACCTTCGGGAAGTTCTGGTGTATTCACCTTATACCCAAGTTCTTTTTGCGACCAGGCAGGCAGATCAAGTATCGCTTCACTTGTACAGCCTTCGATACCATGATTCAAATGGTCACTGATTGCAAGTTGTCCCAGCTCATCCATGGAGGCGAAGGAGCTGTTGTCAGAAGCCATGGGAAACAGAAATAGAACCAGCATGGCCGCAATGGCAAGAGCCGGAGCTGCAATCTTGCGCAATAAATGCGGCTGCACAATCCAGCGACTACGTCCTGCCATATTCTGTTGAAGACGTTTCTGCAGACGTTCCGGAACCTCAAGCTGTTCAAAGTTATTTTTCAGTTTTGTTTCAAGTCGTTGATCAAGTTCGTAAATCTGTAAGCACTTATCACATTCGGTCAGATGCGCCTGGATGCTATCGGTAATTTCATCTGATTCGTGATCCTGAAACCACTCTCTGAATTCGCTGCATGTCATAACGCCACCTCCTGCTTTTCTGCTTTGCCTGCTGCACTCTTTTTAGCATGTAAAGGGATCACCTTTGCTCCTTCCTGCTCCCGCACAATATATTGCAACATCGCCTTTTTAAAATGTTGCCTGGCACGTGACAAACGGGACATTACCGTGCCAATGGGTAAGTCCAGAGTCTCTGAAATTTCCTGATACGTCATATCTTCCATAAAAAAGAGGAGCAGCGGTGTTTTGTATTTTTCCGGCAAACTGCCCAGGATCAACTGTACTTCTGCTGCTGACTCCTGCCGTTCAAGTTTGAGTAAATGCTCACTGCCTGCATAGCGATCAAGGAGATGCAGATATGCGGCATCATCCACTTGAAAAGGCTGATTTTTGCGCTGACTCTGGTCTCTAAAAAACCGACGTCGCAGAATAGTGAGCAGCCATGCCTTACATTTCTCTTTTTCCCGCAGAGAAGCAAAACTCTTGTAAGCGGAATACATGGTTTCCTGCACCAGATCCTCAGCGTCATAGCTGTTTCTGGTATAGCGAACAGCCATATTATACAGAAACTGCACGTGGGGTGTGGTGAGTTCCTGAAACTCTTTTCGGCTACGAAATCCAAACATTAGTCTCTTCCACTTCCTATTGATTCAACATATCAAAATTGGTCAGCAAATCCGGTGGCGGAGCAACATCCCGGTAACGGACAATCCCGCTTTTATCGACAATAATCACCGTTGGCGTTCCGGCAACCTTAAATGTTCTGGTGAGTTTTGAACCCTCATCAAAGTAGAGTGGATAATGCATCTTATACTTTTCAGCATAGCGGCGTACTTTTTTCTCAGAATCATTCACGCCCACATTAATACCAAGAAAAGTCATGCCCTTGGGGCCAAACTCTTCTGCCATTTCATTAATATGCGGAATTTCTGCTTTACAATTGGGGCACCAGGTGGCCCAAAACACGAAAAACACCGGTTTTTGGCCCACCAGACTGCTGGAGTCTATCACTTTGCCGTCAAGGGTGGTCAGGCTGAAGGAGGGCATTGGCTCTCCTACCTGTACTGCCTGTGCGGTTAATGGAAGTAACAGCATTCCTAACACCAATAAATACAGTGTTTTTCTTATTCTATTTTGCATCAATATTCTCCTGCTTATAAAAATAGTTTTCCAGCCTGAATCAAAAAGTATTCTGCCAGAATAATCATTACCCAGCCAAGTCCTTTTTTGATATTCACCATCCAGTTTCCGGATTTTGGCATAGACGCCATAAAGCCTGAGAAGGTTCCCGCCACAATCAGTAAAATTCCCATGCCAAAAGCAAAAACAAATAACAGTGCACCACCAAGAACAGCATTGCCGGTTGAGGCAACATAGGCCAGTAAAACGCCAAGGACAGGTGCTGTACAGGGGCCTGCCACAAGTCCTGAGCTGAGGCCTAAAACAAAAGTGGGGATAATCCCTGCCTTTTTCCCATTATCCTTTGGCGTAAAAATAGGCAGTGCAAAAACATCCAGCATACTCAAGCCCAGTAACAAAATAACGTTACCAACCACCAGAAAACTCCAGGGGCTTGAATTAATCTCGCCAAACAATCTGCCGCTTATCGCTGCAAACACGCCCATGGCTGCATAGGTAACTGCAATCCCGGTGACATACACAACTGCCAGCGTAAAAGCTCTGCGTTTTGACCCACCGATATTTGATGAACCAATATACCCGACAGTAATGGGGATCATCGGGTAGATGCATGGGGTCAGGCTGGCGAATAATCCTCCTGCAAAAGCTGCAACAAAGGCCATGGCCATTGAGGTTTGCAGATAGCCATTTAGTCCGTTAATAAAATATTCCATTCGGTAAACCCTCGTCCATAATTACAAACCGGAGCTTACAGCGACTACGCCATAAGCTCCAGTTATGAATGGTATTTTAGTGGCTTCCTTCTGGAGCCGGAGCCTCACCAACCTTACGAGCAAGAAGACTTTTTGCAATTTCCTGATCTTCTTCCCAACCAGCCTGAGCAAGTTCTTTTGCAGAAACGCCATCAATGGTGATGGAATCAATTTCTATCATATTGGCCACCGGATACAGCCAACCACTGATTGTTGCACTTTTCTTATTTATCAGCTCATGTCCACGGATCACATCATGGCCAGCTGCATTATCAATAATTGACCAGTAAGAGCCATCTGCTGTTTTAAAACCGATTGCATGGTGAGCAAAAAGATCACACTGAGCATTGGCACCATTCAGCTTTTTCAGACTGCAGCCCACACACACCAGATCGCCCTTAATAGACGTCTTATCCATTCCCTTGTCTGTCTTCCAACCACCGGCAAAACTGATTTGTACCATTGCCATTAATGCTACTGCCACCATAAGTATACGTTTCATTGCTATTCCTCCTGGGAATATGAATTTTGCTTTGTAAGTTGCCTTTAGGAATTTTTCCGTAAGGCAGAATCAGACAATGGTGTGCACGCCATTATGTTCTGTTGTTACTAAAGAGACCTGGTGTTTTTGTTTTATTCCCTCTGTTTTGTTTTTTTTGAAAAAAAGCGACTATAATCCGTCAGTTTCAAATCCGGCTTTATGCAGATCGCTTTTTAAGGTTTCCAGATCAAGCTCCTGATCATCAAAAGTGATGGTCGCACTTTCCGCGCCTGTTTCTGTTTCATAATTTGTAATGCTTTTAAATTGATCGAGGATAGAACTTACCCTGTTTTCGGAATCACCTCAGTCCATCCCTTCGATTTCAAATGTTATTTCCTGTATTTCAGAGAGAGCTGTCAGCGGGAAAAACAGGATAAAGAGTATTACAAAAACAGCGGATATTTTTTGGGCCATAATGGTCTTTGCTCCGTCTCTGATGGT
>JAOZLM010000044.1 GCA_029934815.1 Desulfocapsa sp.
AAATGACCACACTAATGTTACTTGGATATGTGGCAGTAATTGTTATATCATATAAAGGGGCTGTATTTGCCCTTGATAAATCCGGTCTGCTGTAGAAGAAGCAGGTACTAGATTAAGTGAGGGAGGCATTTGCCTCCCTTTTTGTATTTTATCCACGGAGTCAAATGTTATGAGTGACTATGATCAAAAAATAACCCTTCTGGGATCCAACGTAAAGATTCGGAATCTCCCTATCAAGCAGGTAAGTTTGCTGGAAGAGGGGAATCTGCCGGCTTACGGTTATAATCCCGGTGATCACATTGAGCTTATGGCAGGAGATGTTTCCGTGGAGTATGGCCGTCTGGAACAGATGTTGACCTGGCTTGCGGCCTATGTTTCAGAATCGGATCTGAGCCCCAGAATTCATTCACTCACTTACGGTGAACAGAAGGATGTCTTTCAGATTTTCAGAAAATACCGAAGTGTCAGTGTCGACATGGAAGATCACGGCTGGTTTATGGTCAATCAGTACCTGCCTGCCGGAGGACGTGCAAGCACTGCTGAAGATTTTGTGGTGAATGATACTAACAGAGAGGTGTTTAGCAATAATGACGGACTGGTGGTTATTGATGATTCCGGTCACCCGCCTGAACTAACACAGGATGATCTTGATCGGAACCCTGATATGTGGGCCATTGCTATGGGTATCAGTGTTGCACATTGGGGGGGGTGGGCTAAACAATTAAAAGAACGATTTGTACTTTTCTGCAGGCTTTCAGATCTTGAAACCACCCGCATGGAGATGGACTGTTCTGTTAACTGGGAGACCATAGTTGCCATGTGTCTGCGTGCTTTACGCACTGATGAAGTGGGATTGTGGGATGAAGGTACAGGGAAGTTTCGTTGCCATATCGTTGTTGAAATGTTTCCCCACGGATTGTTGTATATAGGGCCGGATGCAGTTTTTTTCAGACACCGAAAGGGATGCCTGCCCGAAAAAAGTTCGCCACGGCAACGCGGCTCGGTTCCTTGTTATGATACCTTACTGCCTGCCATGCTGGTTATGGATGCCATGCGCTTTGGTGAGTTCGATTTTAACCGGAATTGTTTTTATGATTTTTCCAAAAGGGTCTTAAAAAACTGGGGTCAGCTATATGAGCACGGCTACTATTTTAAAGAAACCCTTGAATTCCCCAATCTTGATTTTGCTAAAAGTTTCCCAGGCGGCTATGCCTGCTCCTTTATGCAATATGGGCCGGATCCATCTTTTTTTGAACTGCCTCCATTGTCATCAGACTTTGAAAAAGTTATTGATCTTGTCGCTTCCCAAACCTGGTCGGAAGAGAAAAAGAGAGCCCTGCGCAGCTTTTTCTACTTCCATAAAGCAAAAAAGGCAGTTGATACAACATCCCACAGCACATCCCATGGGTATATGGATGAGATCGTTTCCGTTCTGCATGATTTGAAAGAAGAAGTAAATCGTAAAAATGGCTTTGGAAATTTACCGATTTTTCAGGTTGGTCATCTGCGGACCACAGATCCGGCTGAAATTGATCCGGTAATCACTCTGCAAAATGTAATGGATTCGTATGTTTCTAAAGAGAGTGTTCTACGCCCGCTTTGTCTGGGTGTTTTTGGCCCTCCGGGATCTGGAAAATCATTTGCGGTGAAGGAAGTTGCCCGTGTTATTTCTGATGGCTACGAAGGTGATCCTTTTGATTTTTTTGAGTTTAACCTGACCCAATTTGCTTCCCCTGATGAGATTAATTCGGCCATTGAACCGGTTCGGGCATCCGTTGCCAGAGGCAAGGTGCCAATTGTATTCTGGGATGAGTTTGACTGTCGTTATGACGGCCATGAATTTGGTTATTTACGCTACTTTCTGCCCGCCATGCAGGATGGTGTTACTTATGTGAATGGTATCCCGCACTTTATCGGACGTGCCATTTTTGTTTTTGCCGGTGGGGTGAAGGCCAGCTGGGCCGGGATGGAGAAGTTACTCGATCCAACTGATCCCGAGGCGCTGGCTATGATGAAGACTCTAAAAATTCCGGACTTTATGAGTCGCTTACGGGTAGTACTTGATATCGACGGTATTGAAATACCGGATATCCTGCTTCGCGATTCAGCCACAGCTGATGATATCGATGAGTTGCGTCGTATTTTATTAAAACGTGCATTTATCATTGCTCACCAGATGGATACGCACTGGAAGAAAGCTGCACGAAAAACGTCAGGGCTTTTGCTTCGTCTGCTGCTCAGCCGCTATAAATTTGGTGCAAGATCCATTGAGGCTGTTATTGAGGCAAGTCGGGCATCTGACAGACTGGTGTATGGATTGCCCGAACTCATTGCACCATCTGCTGCAAGAATTCATGCAGAATGGCGAATTGATCTGGAAAGGCGGATTGATCTCCTCCGTAAACAGGAAGGTTTACGCGCAGTCTGGTAGGGAGTTTTTTTCGTTGCATTGATGGGCTAATCTGGTAGGTTCGTTTGGAGGAAAAGCCTTCGAACCTTTTGAAAAAACAGGATTAATCCAGATGTCTTCTGAAAGACCTGATATGACTGGCCGTCCGGATATCGTAATGGATATCAAACGGCTTACTGAAAATTGTAACAATAATACAGAGATCGTCACCGAATTGCTCAGGCATTTGTGTGAGGTCAGTGGCCCCAAATGGGTTCAGGCTCTTGAAGAAGGGATTCAGAATGCAGATAGTAAAGGGCTTCAGGAAACTTGCCATGGCATGAAGGGTGCCTGTGTTACCGTTTTTGCCTGGCGTCTTTCCAATCTGGCTTTTGAATTGGAGTACCTGGCCCGTGATGGCGATATTGCCACCCTTGCCAGTCGTATGGGCGAGATGAAGCAGGCTTTTGCAGAAATGGAAGGCTGGGTGGCAACTAACCTGTGATTATTTCCCGTCGCAACGTAAAAAAACAGCCTGTACCATCATAGTATGGGGGAATATTGTTTCTTTGCTGTCCGATGTGTTGGCACCAAATCCAATCAGTTCCCCGCCATCGTTCCATTCATTAAAACCAAATTTCCAGCCCAGCCAGGTTCTGTCAAAATTATAGCTGTATTCAGGGCCGTAGTAGTCAAATCTGTTTGTATCAAGCTCTGCACCCTCATCTTCCCGGGCAAGCCCCACAAGAACAAGATTCGCTCCTTTCTCCATGGCTTCCGTCCGCATTGCATCCCCAAGATCCTGTCCCACTGCATTTGCTTTTGTATTCATCAGCAGATGGGCAAAAGCAAAACAGTCTTTCGGAATAGTATACTCCTGGAAAGTTATTTGGGTATTGCTGGTTTTCGGGTGTTTAATTCCTTCGTAAACAACATCAGAAGAGCCACAGGCAGAAAGAGAAATAAGTACGAGGAGAATGAGAGGAAACGTGATGTTTTTCATAGGCTTGACGTTGAAAGTGGAGGATTAACGTTGATTGCAGCAAGTTGCTTTTATGCAAGTTGCTTTGAAAAGTAGGGCATTTGTTGCCATTTTGCTACACTTTTTCTTCAGGATATCGTTTTTTATGCCCAATATTATGGCTAATTTTTGTACAGAAAAATTTTCAATTCCTCCTTGAATTTCAATGTACGCATGTGATAGCCTGCAAGAGGCAGGTGTGAATAACTTTGTTAGGTAGAAGGAGTCGTTTCAGACTCTCTAAGAGTCTCGAACCTCCAGCTTATGAAAAGTAATGGATTTGATGAAGAATAAAATAGTATCTATTTTCTCCGCTGTAGCGGTGCTGCTCTCTTTTGTTGCTGACCCTGCTTGGGCAGTGCAATCCCATGGTGGTTCTGAAGGGCTGGTAGCGCATCAGATAGGACACCTGCTTTTTGCTGGCGGTATGGCTTTTTTGATTTTTCGACTGTACCGCATTAAATTTAGCAATTATGACTGCGTTGAATTTAAAATATTTTTATGGCTTTCCATTGCATGGAATCTGCTGACCTTTTCAGGGCATGCACAGAGTGAGTCGATAGATAAATCAAAATTTATCTACCAGGATGGTGAGCTTGTTGCCTTCTCCATCGAGACTTTTGCAGACGCCTGGTTTTATCTGAGCCGCCTTGATCATTTGTTGCTGGTCCCCTCCTTTATTTTTCTATTGCTTGCTTTGCGTAAATGGGGGCAGCAGAAATGACTGTTTCCTGGTCCCATGTCATCCTTGTCGATATCTTCGGATCCGCCTGGGTTCTGATTCTGGCTTTGTGCTGTGTTGTTGTAGCCAGAAAAAGAACAAGGGAAAAACCGGATGATACGTTTCGGCACTATGTGTTCCTATTAACCATTGCCATTGTTTTTTTTGCAATTTCCCGTTCATTTGGGCATCTGGCAAAACAGATTCTCCTGATGAACGATATGGAGAATGTCTGGCATGCGATGTCTCCCTATTGCGGTGCAAGTAACACTGTTACCTTTATCGTTATCTTTGCCTTTGGTCTCTATTTCCAACGTTTTCAAAGAGTGCATTTGCAGATCGAAGATTATCAGAACAGCCTTGAGGAAATGGTGTCTCTTCGCACTGAAGAGCTGAAGAAAACAAATAGTACCCTTGAGAATGTTCTGAATGCCTCAAATCCACTCTGTATTACAGATATTGACCATAAAATTATCATGGCAAACCATGGCTACTGGGATATCTGGTCAGGAGCTGATGATAGTAACATCAGGTGTTACGACTCACGTCCCTGTGATGTGTGTAAGACTGATAAATGTCCATTGCAGAGGGTTATTGCTGGCGCTGAGGAGGTCATTCAGGAAGTAGAGAAAACTGCAAACGGAGCAGTTAAGGTTTTTATTGTTACCGCCAGACCTTTTTGGGACGCCTCCGGTAAATTACTCGGAGTTGTTGAAAGTTTTCAGGATATTTCCAGGCGAAAGGTGGCTGAGCGGGCACTGGATGCGGAAAAAGAACAACTCGCAGTAACACTGCGTAGTATTGGTGATGGTGTTATCACCACTGATCTCGAGGGTAAAATAGTTCTGATCAATCGTGTAACCGAGCAGTTAACAGGCTGGAGCATGCAGGAAGCTGTAGGGCAGTCGATTGAACGTGTTTTCAGGATCGTTGATGAGCAAACCGGAGAATGGTGTAAAAATCCTATAACGGAAGTTCTGGCCACAGGATTGAGTGTCGAACTTGAGAGCAGTACTGCATTGATCTCGAAAGACAATAGCCGTTACAGTATTGAAGACAGTGGTGCTCCGATTTTTAATCTGGAGGGAACGATCCTTGGTGCTGTTCTGGTTTTTCGCGATGTGACAGAAAAAAGAAGAGCCAAAGAAGAGTTATTCAAGGTGGAGAAGCTGGAATCTGTTGGATTATTAGCTGGTGGTATCGCCCACGATTTTAACAACATTCTTGCAGCTGTCCTTGGGAATATTGAGATGGCAGGTATGTTAGTTGGTCCCGATTCCGAGGCGTCTCCCCTACTCGATATGGCAAAAAAAGCATCTCTCAGGGCCAAAGATCTCACCCAGCAGTTACTTACCTTTTCCAAAGGTGGCAATCCCGTCAAAAAAACAACGTCCATTGGCAAAACTATTCGGGACGCAACAGATTTTATCCTGCATGGAAGCGCTTTGTCCTGTGATTTTGTGTTGCCCGATTCGTTGTGGCTGGTTGATATTGATCCCGGACAGATCGCTCAGGTTATTCAGAATCTGGTGATTAACGCAAAAGCAGTTATGCCTGATGGGGGAAAACTAACGATCAGTGGTGAGAATGTTCTGGTAGATAGCCATGAGAAGCCTGGCTGGATGGAGGAGAATAATAAATATATCAGGATTATTGTTGAGGATGAGGGAAGTGGTATTGCTGAAGAGGCTCTTGATAATATTTTTGATCCTTATTTTACCACCAAAGAAGAGGGGAGTGGACTGGGGCTTGCCGTCACCCATTCTATTATCCAGAATCACCATGGCCATATAGAGGTTCAATCCCAGCTGGGAGTGGGGACGACCTTTTGTATCTATCTTCCGGCCTCTGTGAACGATACCGTGGAACGACGGCTGCCTGGAATTTTTCTTGGAGAAAGCGAATCTGCAACGGTTATTATCATGGATGATGAAAAACCTGTTCGTGAGATTGCGATGCTCATGCTTGAGAAGCTCGGGCACGTTGCTCTTGAGGCTAAAAATGGTGAGGAGCTTATAGCAATTTTCAAAGAGCGACAGAACGCAAATCCTATTGATGTCATCTTAATGGATCTGACTGTACCGGGAGGTATGGGAGGAAAAGAGGCCATGCAGGAAATTCTCGCCCTTGACCCGGATGCCCGGGCTATTGTTTCCAGCGGATATTCAAATGATCCTGTAATGGCTGATTATACAAAATATGGTTTTAAAGCAGCGGTGACAAAACCGTTCCTGCTTGAGGATTTGCAACATGCCATTATGGATGTGATATCCGGTTAGTCCGTATTGTTTCCCCTAAAATAATTGTTTCTCTACCCGTTGATGTACCAGCTCTGTCAAGGATTCATAACTGTGTCCCTCGGGAAAAACCGGCTTCAGGAAGCTGACTGAAATCGGACAAAAAGGTCTTGGGAACATTGTACCTGTCGGCAGAGCCTGATAAGCACCATTAATGGTCACCGGCACCACAGGTACCCCAAGCTCAGTGCTGAGAATGGCAAAGAGTTTCTTGAAATCCCCGACACTTCCATCTTTACTTCTGGTGCCTTCCGGAAAGATCATAATATTCTTCCCTTTTTTTAATACTTCGGCAAGTTTTTGAATAGACTCACGTAAACCCGAATTGATATCCACCACAATGATATTGTTTCTGTTTGCCAGAAAGCGGAGCAGTTTATTGCCTACATGTTTTTCTTTGGCATAAAAGTAGGTGTTTTTAGCAAGTTTTCCTTTGAGCAGAGAGCTTACCAGTAGTCCATCGTAAAAACTCTGATGGTTTGGTGCGATAATGCAGGATGTCTCAGGCAGGTTTTCCTGACCATTGCCTTTAAAGCGGAAGTAGAGCTTAAAGAAAAGCTTACTGATCTTATTAAATATGTTGACGGTAATCCATGTTTTGGGCAGAGTTAAGTCAACTTTTTCCTGTAAGATTTCTTTCCAGTTGCTTAGCTCAAGACTTATTTTTTCCTTTGTTTCCCGCACAAATTCACTGAGCAGGCGGACGGTTTGATGGTTCATCAGTTTTTCCTCACTGATATCTACACCAAAAGTTGATTTGAGAAAGGAGAGCAGGCTGATCTGATCCAGAGAATCCAGCGCGATATCAATTTCCAGATGATCATCGGGCAGGATATCTTTGTCTGTCTGTTTTTCAATAAAACCTTTAATAATTGTATATTCTTCAAAATCAGGCTGTTTGGCATCACTTTTTCGTATTTTCCTTGCACCAACCAGTTCGGGAAGCTGGAAGCGGCGTAGTTTTGAGAGTCTGGTTTTTGGTAGTTCTTCATCAATCAGCGTAAAAGTGAGTAAGCGCTTGGGTGAGGAGACTGTTTTGTTGTAACTGTCAATTATTTTCCATCGAAAATAGTCGTCAATATCCTGAATGCCCTGACTTCGGAGTTTTGCAAAATCCGGTCTGATAACTGCCTGCAGCACATCGTCTTTAACAAATACTCCCACTTCGTTGATGCACTCACTGAGTTTTTCAAGTTTTTGTTCGATCAGTACCGGGTTGATGTTCTTGCCGCTTGGCAGAACGATGATCTCTTTTTTTCGGCCTGTGATGAAAATTCTTCCTTTATCATCAAGACGTCCGAGGTCGCCAGTGTAGAGCCAGCCGTCCTTTAATACTTCTGCGGTTTCTTCCGGCCTGTTCAGATAGCCCTGCATGATGTTTTTACCTGATGCGACAATCTCACCATCCCGGATTTCGATTGTTGTGCAACTCATGGCAGTTCCGGCAGAGCCTATTTTGACCTGGCCGGGACGGGTGAAGGTGATCATGGGGGCTGCTTCGGTCATGCCGAAACCTTCCAGAACTTCAAATCCTAAGGTTGTGAATATCTGTCCAACTTCCGGATCAAGGGCTGCACCACCAGCCACCAGGAATTTGAGTTCTCCGCCGAATTTCTGGTGGACGGAGGAGAAGAGTTTTCGGGAAAGCGATAACGATCCAATTTTTTCTGCAAAATTAAAGAGTAACCTGGCCACCGCTTTCTGATTGATCTTGCCCATGATGCCTTTACTGATAACTTTGTACAGTCTTGGCACTCCAATAAGAATTGTAATCCGGTTTTCCTGAAGGGTGTTGATAATGTCTTCCGATTGCAAAGATGGACAGATGGCTACTGTTGCCCCGATATAAAGAGGTGCCACCATGGAGCCAAGCAGGGGGAAAATATGATGTAAGGGCAAGAGGAGCATTACCCGCTCATCGATTGTATATATTTTCACACCATGGGAGACAGCATCAATATTGGCCAGAACATTTTCATAGGAGAGCATAACCCCTTTGGGAGTGCCGGTGGTTCCTGATGTGTAAATGATCAGACAGGTTGCGTTGAGATCCGGTTCCGGAACATTGTTTTGGTGGGGCAAATCTTCGGTAACAGTGTTTGCTTCCTCAATATCTTCATACACAAGAAGTTGCGGCGTATAGTCGAGTGATTCGATCACTTCTCTGAGGATTGGCTCCCGTTCCCGTGAACAGAAGAAAATCTCTGGAACAGAGTCGTTAACAATATAGCTGATTTCCTCAACGGTCGATAAATAATCAACGGGAACAACAGTGCAGTTATTCTGCCAGCTGGCGTAGAAGCTGAATATCCACTCCAGTCTGTTTTCGGAGCAAATCAGAACCCTTTTGCTCTCTGCCGGAAAGAGGCTGGCATATTGATTTGCCTTTCTGTGTAGCTCGGGATAACTGACTTCCCGGTCTTTTAGTTTCAGGGCTGTTTTCTCGGAATTATGTAAAAACATAGCTGCTCTCTGTTATAATCTTCCTGCACCAGGTGTTCCGGTACTTTTCACGTGTGTTTTATCACTGCCGTGGTACATACAATTTCATGTGGAGTATAATTGAAATTGTCTTGCCAGTCTTTCTAATAATAAGTCTTGGCTATGCTATACGGAGAACCGGTTTGGTTGACGACCATTTTTTCCAGCAAACCAATGGCCTCGTTTTCTATGTCTGCCTGCCAACGCTCCTTTTTTATAAAATTGGAACCGCTGATTTTAGCACAAGTTTTAACTTCAAACTGGTACTGGCCACCAGTGCCGGTGTTGCCAGTTGTTTCCTGCTGGCCTATCTGTATGCAGCATGGCGGAAATATCCATCGCCTGCACATGCCGCATTTTGCCAGGGAGCATTCAGAGGGAATCTGGCGTATATTGGTCTTGCCATTGTGTATAATGCTTATGGGGATCAGGGGTTAAGCAGAGCCGGAATTTTGTTGGGATTTCTTGTTCCTGTTTTGAATCTGTTTGCTATCCTGGCGCTTGTTCTTCCCCGGCAAGAGCAGCGTACTGATTATAAGGAGATACTCAAAGAGATCATTTTCAATCCACTTATCCTTGCTTCTCTGGCAGGACTGCTCTGGAGTTTTTTTCAACTCCCCATGCCAACCATTATGGATCGTACGTTAAATATTGCGACAGGTATGACATTGCCTTTGGCTCTGCTCTCAATTGGTAACAGTTTTTCACTGAAAAACCTGAAAGGAGATATGGGAAAAGCAGGGCTTGCAGCAGTAATAAAACTGCTCTTACTTCCATTGCTAACGGTTGGATTTATGGTAATGCTTGGTGTTAGCGGGCTTGATTTTGCCATTGGGCTTCTTATGGCAGGTGCACCGACGGCTGTTGCCACTTATATTATGGCTTCCAAAATGGGAGCGGATGGAGAACTTGCGGGGACGATAGTAGTTCTGGCTACTGCCTTATCTGCCGTTAGTTACAGTGTACTGCTTTATTATCTGCAAAATTTTTGCGTTATTTAGTCATGGTATGGAAGCCGTAATGATGTTAGTAACAGATTGATAAATTAGATAAAAATAATTGTATAGAGATTCGGCTGCCAACGTTCGGCCGATATTAGAAGCAGTTTTCCAATAACCAATATGTGAGAAAATCAAATGAGCGATACAGATAAGGACAAAGAATTTTACGAAATGGCAGATGCCCACATTAGCGTGGCAAATAAACAGGCCAGCAAAACCAGCAATCCCGGCAAGGTCAGTGCTACGATACTGTACAGTGCGGCCAGGTTTAACACCTTCCTGATTGCCTCCAACTCAGACTCTGCAGATGAGTTAGCCTCAAGAAAGGAAGAGGCGTGCAAATACTTAATGTCGGAGTATCAGAAGATGCTGGATGAGCATTTTGAGGACTACACGAAAAACTTTTCCAAGTATTTGAAGTAGGTTCTGGCAGGCAGAATACTTCCCTGCAAATACAAAACATGTCTTTATTTGTAATTTCTCAGATTTTGATTGGAGTGGCAATATGCAGTGATATTGCTTCATTCCAGTTTAAAAAAAGAGAATATATTGTTAGCTGCTTACTTATTTCCTGTGTCTTGATCTCTCTGCATTTCATGTGCCTTGGCCATTGGACAGCAGCCTGCCTGGGGGGCGTTGCCGCAGGACGTTTCGTCACCAGTTTGTTTTCTACCTCCAGGATATTTCTGTGGTTTTTCATCGCAGTCACAGTTGTTGTTTCCGGCCTGACATACGAAGGTCTTTTGTCCGTCCTGGGTTGCACCGGTGCAATCTTTGGCACGATGGCTTCTTTTAGCAAAGAAGATAAACGGCTGCGCCAACTCATGTTTATTGGCACCTGTATATGGATAATCCATAATTGTTTTGCAGGTTCACCGGGTGCTGTTTTATTGGAAATAATTTTTCTGAGTTCTAATTTGATCGGTTATTTCAGGTACTACGTTCGACCTCAAAAACAGGTTTTATAGTTGTAAGCTGATGTTGTTGTTTGATAGATTCGAAAACATCTTAACCTGCGCTTCAGGCAATTCTATTAAAATTACCAATGGCTTGCTATCACCAGCTTTCCTTATTTCAATCCAACAGCATAAGCACTCTAACTATTTACTGAAAAACTGCGTCATATGGGTATATCTTAATCCTGTTTTGGCGAAGACTTACTCAACCTAATGTTTCACCTTCAGTTTTTCAGTCCTATACGATATAATATTTTTATGGTCTCTTGCATGTGTGCAACTTCCAAAACCATGTGTTCGGGTTTTTAGTTAGTTTACTTGCAATGGATCTAATTGCGTTCAGAAGCTAATGTTTTAGCACCCCCCTTAACCTTAACCAAGGAGAAGAGCCATGTCTGAGAGTGTTTACAAAATTATCGAAATGGTTGGAGCAAGTGAAGTTTCATGGGAAGAGGCTACTCAAAATGCCGTTAAATCCGCCGGATTGAGCTTACGTGACCTGCGTATTGCAGAAGTTGTTACTTTGGATATGAAGATTGGTGAGAATGGCAAAAAAGCGATCTTTCGGGCACGGGTGAAACTTTCTTTCAAGGTTCTTTCTGACTAACCCGCATTTTCCCAAAAGATCATCCCGGGAAG
>JAOZLM010000290.1 GCA_029934815.1 Desulfocapsa sp.
CGACCCACAGCTTCTCGAATGGATGCGTGAAATCAGACAATTTATACACCAAAACCCTGAACTTTCTTTTCAGGAATCCGGAACTGCCACTTACATCCAGAAGAAACTCGACGAACTTGGCATCCACTATCGCAGCGGCATTGGTGGAACAGGAATCCTTGCTGAGATTGGCCCTACGGATGCTTTGGTGACAGTTGGTCTCCGCGCCGATATGGACGCACTTCCCCTCACGGAAAGCACCGGGCTCTCGTTCGCATCCACAACAACAGGACGCATGCACGCCTGCGGGCATGACGGCCATATTGCCATACTGCTTGGTGCTGCACGAATCCTCCTGCAAATGGATCTTCCGTGCCGTGTACGTCTTCTTTTTCAACCTGCCGAAGAACGTGGAAACGGGGCACTTGCCATGATCGAAGCGGGAGCAATAGATGGCCTTGCTGCAATTTTCAGCGGACATATTGATACCCACTATCCCACCGAAACCATCACCGTGGATGAAGGTATTATCTGCGCATTTGCCGATCCTTTCGAAATCAAATTACATGGAAGAAGTGGACACGCGGCAAGACCCCACGAAACAAAAGACGCTATTGTGGCAGCAGCAGGACTGATAACCTCCCTGCAATCGCTGATAGCAAGAGAAGTCGACCCCAATCAGTCAGCAGTCCTCACCGTCGGACGCATTCGTGCCGGTGAGACACACAATATTATTGCTGACGAAGCAATAATCGAAGGCACTATACGTAGCACCCACCCGGAAGCCAGACAACAAGTGCTGGAGGGATTACGAAGGATGGTTCAGGGCAATGCCTCTCTTTACGGGGTTACTACCGATCTTGAATTTATGGACGGTTTACCGGCAGTAATTAATCGCAAACTCGCAACAACTGTGGCACAGGCCGCCGCAGAAGCAGTAGTTCCAGAGCAAAATGTTATTTCCCAGGGGCCATCAAGCCTTGGCGGAGAGGATTTCGCCTTTTATCTGCAAAAAATAGAAGGCTGCATGGTACGATTTGGCGCCAGACTAACCGACGAAACCGGACCTGCCCATAGTCCAACATTTGATTTTGATGAGAACGTTCTTGCCGTCGGTGCAGCCTGGTATGCACAGGTGATACTTCAGTTTTGTGCAAATAGAAAAAACTCAGAATATTTATCGGGGGTTGAATGACAGCTGCAACTGAACCTGTTCCATCTACGTTTACTTCCAGCCCATCATACAGCCTTGGCGTAGAACTGGAGTTTCAAACGCTGGACAACGAAACCCTGAATCTTGCCCCTCTGGCTCCTGTACTTCTGGACACAGCACCAGCCATCCTAAGACCACGAATAACCCATGAGTGGATACGCTCCATTCTCGAAATTCGCACTGGTGTCTGCAACTCTGTCCGTGACGTTGAAAATGATCTGCTCCAGACCTGCTCCATGGCAGAAGAACTTGCCGCCGATAACAACTGCCTTCTTTATGCCGCATCCCTCCATCCATTTGCGAGATCAGAAGATCAGGTGTTAACAGAAGATATCCGCTACGAACGTATAATGGAGGAGTTGCAGATCGTTGGCCGACGTTTTATTTCCCAGGGCTTTCATGTGCATGTGGGAATGATCGATGGTGATACGGCAGTAAAAGTATGCGATAAAATCCAGCCTTATCTGCCACTTTTTCTGGCACTTTCTGCATCTTCCCCCTTTTTTCAGGGAGAGGATACCGGCCTGATGTCCTATCGTACGAAACTTTTTGAGGCTCTGCCCCTGGCTGGAATTTATGGTGAAATTGGCGACTGGAACAGCTTTTCAAATGACCTCAGTATGTTGCAGGGAGCAGGAGTAATAGAATCGGTAAAAGATCTCTGGTGGGATGCACGACCACATCCCACTTTTGGCACCCTTGAGATTCGCGCCTGCGATCTGCCCGTTCAGTTTGCTGATATCCTCGGACTCACAGCATTAATTCAGGGTGTTATCGCAACCCTCGCCGAAACAGACACTGTAGTTTCATCCTGTAACCAGCAGTTCTTACGCTGGAATAAATGGCAGGCAGTACGATATGGGCTGGATGGCAAATTTATTGATCCCATTGGTTTTCTTGGCGGCGGTGATATGAGTTTTCGGGAGGCAGTGAATCGCCTTGTCCAAAAAGTAGAGCCTATGACCGAACGTTTTTCATCAAAACGTTATATCAAAATGATCGACAGAATCCTTAAAGAAGGAACAGGGGCAGAAGTGCAACGCAAAGCCTACGCCAAACACGGCGATTTTCGAAAAGTTATCAAACAATTACATGAGACATTCTGGGCATGAGTAAATATACAAAGTCAATCGTCGCCTCCGGGCACCCACTGGTCAGCGAAGCCGCAGCAACTGTTTTACAAGAGGGAGGCAACGCCTTTGATGCAGTGGTAGCCGCAGGATTCGCCTCCTGTGTGGTGGAACCAGCATTAAACAGCCTTGGTGGTGGTGGTCTGCTCCTGGGACATTCCGCTGCAAAAGGACAAAATCTGTTTTTTGATTTTTTTGTGGATACCCCGGGACTGAACATACAAAAACCAGTAGCAGATCCACATTTTTTCCCGGTTACAGTGCAGTTTTCCGGCAGCAAACAGGATTTCAATGTAGGTCTTGGTTCGGTAGCTGTCCCCGGAACCTTAAAAGGCCTGCTCCACACCCACGAACGCCTTGGATTTATGGATCTTGCAGACGTAATTGCCCCATCCATTGCATTTGCAAAAAGTCATATCCTCAACAAACAGCAGGCATATTTCCTCAAACTGCTTCGCCCCATCATGACTTTACTCCCTGAAGGACAAGCAATTTACGAACCTGACGGCAACTATCTAAAAGAAGGTGACCAGCTTGTAAATAATGAACTGGCACTCTTTTTTGAAGAACTTGCAAAAGATAAGGGAGAAAACTTTTACAAGGGAACAGTTGCCCGGCAAATCGAGGACGAAATGGCTGAGCAAGCAGGTCTTCTAACCTATGAAGATCTTGCAAGTTACGAAGTCCAGGAACGGCCACCCATGGCTGCTCATTTTCGGGATTACCAGTTTTTTACCGCCCCGGAACCATCCCTTGGCGGCGCATTGATCGGTTTATCCCTCTCTCTGCAATCGTTAGGAGGACTCCCCGACTACGCCTTTGGTTCTGCCGAATACCTGCTGCACACAACAGCTCTTATGCAGGAAGTGGAAAAGTTACGTGAAAAAGGTGTAAGCACAGCTTCAGAATTAACTGCTTTCCTCAACAATCCGGAACAAACAATTGCCAGCACAAATACCATTAAAACCTTTACCCGCGGCACAACCCATATCTCTGTGGCAGATAAAGAAGGAAACTGCGCAGCGATGACCTGTTCAAATGGTGAAGGTGCAGGGTATTTTGCTCCGGGAACCGGAATAATGCTCAATAATATGATGGGTGAAGACGATCTGCATCCTGAGGGCTTCCATTCCAGTCCTCCGGGACAGCGGGTGGGCTCTATGATGTCACCATCTCTGCTTATGAAAAATGGCGAAGTGCATCTGGTTATTGGCAGCGGAGGATCTAAACGAATTCGAACTGCTATGAGTCAGGTTCTCAGCCAGGTTGT
>JAOZLM010000045.1 GCA_029934815.1 Desulfocapsa sp.
CCGTAGTTACCAACCTGCTTAATGATCTGGTAAGCCCAGTCGTCATTCAGGCCAAGACCTTTACCGGCAATGCCTTCAAGACCAATAAGTCTGCGAACAGCAGGAGCCTTAGAGTCAGCTTTCATTGCATCAATGTTAGCAGAAGTCATTCCAATCTCTTCAGCTTCAATCATTGCATTGAAGGTCCATTTAACAATATTCAGCCAGGCATCATCACCCTGACGTACAACAGGTCCCAAAGGTTCTTTAGAGATAACTTCTGGAAGTACGAATGCTTCTTCCGGATTAGGAAGATGGGTACGAAGACCATAAAGCTGAGACTGATCAGAAGTAAGGACATCACAACGACCATTTTCAAATGCTTTAAGAGTAGCATCGTGAGTATCGAAAACAACTGCTTCGTACTTCATGTTATTAACTTTGAAGTAATCAGCAAGATTCATCTCAGAAGTGGTTCCGGACTGAATACAAACAGCAGCGCCACCAAGCTCAAGGGCAGATTTTACACCAAGCTTTTTAGATACGAGAAAGCCCTGACCATCATAGTAGTTTACACCGGCAAAGTTCAGACCAAGAGAACTGTCACGGGTAAGGGTCCAGGTAGTTCCACGAACGAGGACGTCAATTTCACCAGACTGAAGAGCAGTGAAACGCTCTTTGGCGTTCAGTGGTACGTACTTAATTTTGGTAGCATCGCCAAGAACAGCAGCTGCAACAGCTTTACAACCGTCAACATCAATACCAGCCCAAACACCTTTTTCATCAGCAATGGAAAATCCGGGAAGGCCTGTGGAAACACCACAATTAAGGACACCGCGCTTCTGTACCTCTTCTTTGGTGGATGCCTGAACCGTTGCTACTGTAACGGCAAGGGTCATCGCAGTGGCCGCCAGGGCCAATGTGATCTTCTTCATGTTTTACTCTCCTGTTAAAAAGTAAAAAAATTTAATTTAATAATAGGTTTCAATAACATAGAAACCTACCTCTGCGTACAATGGTTTTACCAGCGCCAATACTAGCAATGGTGCCGGGAATTGTCCATGAGAAAGATAAAAAAAACAAAGCTGTTTTTCCATGCAATTTGATGTAAGTGTGATAAATGTACCAGCTATGCAAGAACGTTTATCCCATACTGTACTGGTGGTTGATGACAATCCCGTCAACCCGCGATTGCTGACCTCCATCCTCCGTGGAGCAGATTACCAGGTTCTCACATCCGGAAATGCTGCGGAAACACTCCGACTTATCGAGAAGCAGGTCCCTGATATTATCCTGCTCGATGTGATGATGCCGGGTATGGACGGTTTTTCTCTTTGTCGAAAACTCAAGCGTGACGATAAATACGTCGATATTCCTGTTATTTTCATAACTTCGCTCTCTCAGCAGGAAGATATTGTGGAGGGTTTTAACGCCGGTGGCAATGACTACATCGTTAAACCCTTTAACCGGCAGGAGTTACTGGCCCGGGTTCGTAACCACTTGCATTTGTACGATATGCTCAAGGAAAACAAGCGACTTATCGCACTTTCAGAAGATGCCAGCCGCTCAAAAACTGAATTTCTGGCATCCATGAGTCACGAGATTCGTACTCCCTTAAATTCCATTATTGGTATGGCGGAAGTATTAAACGGCACGAAGCTCACAGAGGAACAACGGGACTTTGTTCGTATTTTCCGGACAGCCGGGGAAAGCCTGCTTGCCATTATCAATGATATCCTCGATCTTTCCAAAATTGAGGCCGGACAGACCGAATCTGAAAATATCGACTTCCACCTTCCTTCACTGCTTAGCTCCGTTGCTTCCATCCTTTCGGTGAGAGCGACCGAAAGAAACGTAGATATCTCCATTACTATTCACCCGGATGTTCCTGAAGGCCTCAGGGGTGACCCGACCCGGTTGCGTCAGATTCTCATTAATCTGGTCGGAAACGGTGTAAAATTCACCGAAAATGGAAGTGTTAAAATCTTTGTTGAAAAAGATTCTGAAATGAAACTGCTTTTTTCCGTTAAAGATACCGGTATTGGCATACCTGCCGACAAACAGCAGCTTATCTTTGAGAGCTTTACCCAGGCAGATTCCATGACCACCAGAAAATATGGTGGTACAGGCCTAGGCCTCACCATCTGCCAAAAGCTCACCAAAATTCTTGGCGGAGAAATTAGCCTGAGCAGTGCACCGGGAGAAGGTTCCACTTTCTTTTTCACCTATCCACTCAATCCTGCACTGACAAACGTCACCCCGGACAATGAAGAAACTGAACCAGCCACACAATGCGAACTCCTGAAAGATGCACACATCCTGCTGGTGGATGACAACGAAGACAACCGCAATCTGCTCTGCCTTTATCTGCGTAATACTCCTTTTACCCTTGAAACGGCTGAAAACGGGCGGGATGCCGTTGAATTATTCAAAAAAACACATTTTGACATTGTCTTTATGGATCTTGAAATGCCGATCATGGATGGTTACGAGGCAACCAGACAGTTTCGAAAATGGGAACAAACAGAAAAACTTGTGGCAACACCCATTGTTGCCCTCACAGCCCATGCCTTTGTCCGCTTTAAAAAGAAATGCATGGAAGCCGGATGCAATGACTACCTGACAAAACCGGTACGCAGAAATACGCTGATCCATTGTATTTCCAGACACCTGCAAATGAACGCTGCACCGGACCAGGACGCTCCGGAAACGCTGCCAGACAAAAATGATCCTACAAAAGTTGTTTTAAACCATAAAATCAAAAAACTTATTCCACGCTTTTTAAGCAATAAAAGAGAAGATACAAAGCAACTTCTACAGAGCCTTGAAGCTGAAGATTTTGATTCCTTAAGCCAGCAGGCGCACACCATTAAAGGAACTTCCTGGATGTATGGATTTAAGTACCTTGGTGACTTATGTCTGGAACTGGAACAGGATGCGAAAGCTAAAAACAGCAAGCATGCGAACCAGCTGATTGAAACAATTCGTACGCATCTGGAGAACGTTACAATTACTTATGATGACGATCTTTCTTAAATAGAAAAATTATTCAATTTTCTTTTCCTCTACATACTGCTAGAATAAATTAACTTAATTTACCTAGAGAGAGAGGTTACTTATGGGGCAGCAAACCCGTATTGTACTAATTGATGACGACCTGGACGCCTGTGAGCTTCTGAAATTGCAGCTGGAAGATGAGAATGATATAAGTCTTACTTTCAGTACTAATGGTGATGACGCAGTGCCGCTTATCAAAAAAGAACAGCCGGATATCGCTATTCTTGATATTAATATGCCCGGCACCCATGGTGTTGAAATTGGCGCTGCCCTTGCAGCAGAAGAGCGTACTGCATCTATTCCAGTGCTGTATCTCTCCGGCATGGTAACTCCTGAAGAAGTAGCTGCACTTGTGAATGATGAGGAAAAGCCTTCCATCATCTCCAAAGGTTCTCCTGTGGAAGACCTGATTGCCGCCATTCGTTCCATAACATCCTCCTGATTTCCATCCTGCCTTGGCTCTAACAAAAACACTATCAGCCCGTTTTGCTGCCATTGAGACATTACGAATTCTCAAAGAAGAGCGTACTCCGGTAAAGCTGATTGTTGATAAACTCCTCAACGATTACCTGATTCAGGCCAAGGATCGACAACTTGCCAACAACATTATTTATGGTGTGCTGCGAAATCAGGAAGCCCTTGACCGTATGCTCCTGCATCTTTGCAACAAACACTTCAGAAAACTCAATCCATTTGTGCATCAAGCACTGAACGTCGGACTCTATCAGATTATGTACCTTGATCGGATTCCAGATTCAGCAGCTGTAAATGAATCAGTTAAAGCAGCGCAGGCTGCACGCATCCCCAAACGCTTACACGGTTTTATAAATGGTGTGCTGCGAAACTCCATTCGCAAGCGTGATGAATTGCTGGCCATCATAGATACCCCTGACAATCCGGTACTGAATCATCCTCACTGGCTGGTAAAACGCTGGAACAAACACTTTGGCCGGGAAAAAACTATCGCCATCTGCCAGCAAAACAACAGGCAACCATCCCTTATCCTGCAAAGCAACAGCTGTAAAATACAACGTGATGCATTGCTGCAAACCCTGACAGATGCCGGGATCACAGCAGAAAAATGCGTATTCAGTGATACGGGAATAGAACTTTCCGATTACCATGGCGGAATCACCGATCTTCCTGGATTTGCAGAGGGTCTGTTTCAGGTACAGGACCAGGGCGCACAACTCCTCTGTCAGCTCCTGCTGCCAATCCGGAAAAAAGGAAATTACCTGGATGCCTGCGCCGGAGTCGGTGGGAAAAGCAGCATGTTATTACAACTTATGCAAGACAGTGAGGCAACACTTACAGCCATTGAGCCGGAAAAGAGCAGGCAGGAAAAATTTGAACAAAATATGTCCAGATTACATCCTGAGATGACTATCCCGCTTTTTCAGGGTACATTGCAGGAATACGCTCAGCAAAGTAACAAACAATTTCACGGAATCCTGCTCGATGCGCCCTGTTCAGGCACAGGAGTAACCGGAAGGCATCCTGATATTCGCTGGAACAGAAGAGAAGAAGATTTTCTAAAATACCGGAAAACACAACTGGAACTTCTGGAAAGTGCTGCTTCCATGCTGGCTCCTGACGGGTTACTGGTTTACGCAACCTGCTCCCTTGAAAATGAAGAGAATGAGCAGGTTATTGAACAATTTTTAAATGAGCATCCCGATTTTTCCATGGAAGACTGTAGTGAACAAGTTCTGAAAGGGAAAAATTCTTTTATTCGTAATGGCTTCTTTGCCCCTCTTCCCCAACCGGGAATGGATGGTTTTTTTGGAGCACGCCTGCGAAAGAACTCAACTGTATAAACAACTATTATGGCTGAAATACGAAGTACTCTGGATATGGTAATGGAACGGGCTGAACGCATGGCAAAACGAGCCGTGGACGTGCCCATTGAACAGCAGATGGAAGAAAAAGGCATGCGTCTGCTGGTTGAGTTTATGAATGGCCAGCATACTGATTTGAATGAATTGCTTCAGGCTGAAGACCCTGCAGTACAAATGTCTGTCCGAAAAGGAATGGCAACAGGGCTACTGCGTAATATCGTTTTGCCACGAGACGAAGAACTTATGAAAAGTAGCCTGACTACCCTTGCCAGCATACAGCAGCTCGCAGGACAGGATGCTGAAATCACTTCTGTGTGCACAGAGCTGAGCCAGATTCTGGAACAATACACAGGACACAAAGACCAGCTCAAACAGCAACTGGCAGACAATATTCGCACCCAGCTTGCCCAGCAGTTACAGCAACAGACAGGTGAGATGCCGGATTTGAATACAATTGATCCCACCATGCACCCGGAATATCAGAAAGAGTGGGATAAGGCTCGTGCTGATTTAAACGATCAGTATGCTCAGGCATTGGAACAGCGTAAAGATGCACTTCTTCAGCGTTTTTCTTAACAAGACAAAAAAATAAGCAGAGCCGGTGAAAGCTCTGCTTATGGAGGAAACAAAAGAAAACCAGGTATTTTCTTTTAAATACTAATTTGGAATATTGACCGACTTAAAAGTCTCAAGGCAAATACCCTCTGCCATCATATTCTGCATGGAAGGAGTTGTCATATCTCCTAAATAATGGATCATTTCGTCAGAGTTACTCTCGTTGGAAAAGAATACTGTTTCTGTCAGAGATTCTGCCGCGCCAGCATTTCTACTGTCATAAACGTACTGATTTGCAGTGGGAGCTACCTCTTCTGAGAAACTAACGCCCTCTGCCATATCATCTGCAAAACTCAGCGTACCTGAACCAGCAAATGATTGAGTACCTGCTAAAAGAAAAATTGCGACTCCAGCCATTGTTAACGCACATGTTTTTTTCATCTCTTTCTCCTTGTAAAAAGTTAATGGGTAATACTGTTTGTCATCATTGCCACAAACCCTATTCGCTCACCGGATGAAAAACAATAGGTGCAACACCAGTAAACTCATGCAGTTACACCCATTAGCATATAGGTAGTTTTACCAGCACCACTTTGTTCCCATTGAAATATCACTATTTTTGTGGCACAAATGGGCGCTGTTTTTTTGCTATTACAAATCATTTTTAAAAATTTATTTTTTATTTCTTATATTTTTGTTGAAAAACAGCCTCATTTCCTGCAGAAACGTCTCTTTTCTTCAAAAATATTTCATTTTCTGTAAAGAGATCTAGATTTTGTGGTATCTTAGCCAAAAGATGCTCAATAACTATCATTCTTTACTGGTGACATCGTGAAACACCCACAACGCATAGAATTCATACAACGCAAACTTCGTAGAAAAAAACTCGACGCTCTTCTCGTTTCACAAGCTCATAACCGACGCTACCTGAGCGGATACAGTGCTGCTGATCATGATATTGGCGAAAGTTCAGGTGTCCTGCTGATTCCTGCCCGTGACAAACCTGTTTTACTCACTGATTTTCGTTTTCAGATTCAGGCCGAACAGGAAGTGGGAGACATGAAAGTCATGCTCTACCCTAAAGGCTTACTGGCTCTTTTAAAAACCCTGCTTCCAGATCTCAACGTGCAAACACTTGGCTTTGAAAGCCATTACACCCTGCATTCTGTTGCCGGAAAAATGGAAGAAACCCTTGAAGAACAGAACATTTCTTTGCATCCCCTAACCGGTTTTGTAGAAGAGATGCGCCTCATAAAAGATGAAGAAGAAATCAATAAACTCCGGGAATCAGTTCTCTTAAACGAAGCCGTTTTTGAAGAACTGTACCAACAGATTGAACCGGGCCAGACAGAAATTGAAATCGCTCTGGCCATCGAGGCTACCATGCGTATTAATGGAGCGGAATCTCCCAGTTTTGCAACCATCGTAGCAACCGGAAAACGGAGCGCATTACCACACGCAGTCCCCGGAAACGTAAAAGTCAAAAAGAATAAAGCACTGATGATTGATATGGGGCTGGTGCTCAACGGGTATTGCTCTGATATGACAAGAACCTTTGTCCCCAAAAAACCGACCAAAAAATATTTGAAAATCCATCGTCTTGTCCGTAAAGCACAACTTGCGGCCACCGAGGCTATCCGTGCAGGAGTCAGTGCATCTTCCATTGATAAAATTGCCAGAACAATTATCAACGATGCTGGCTATGGAAAACAGTTTGGTCATGCACTCGGCCATGGAGTTGGGCTTGCCGTCCACGAAGATCCTCGCCTCTCTTCAAAAAATCGTAAACATCTTCGAGCCGGGATGATAGTCACTGTAGAGCCTGGAATCTACCTTCCCAACTGGGGTGGAGTACGCCTTGAAAATATGGTAGTTGTCAGAGAAGACGGCTGCGAACTGCTAAATACAAATACAACCTGGTTGGATATATGAGCAAGCAAAAATATTTCGTCCTCGACACCAACGTTCTGCTGCACAACGCCGATTCTCTCACCTCCTTTTCTGATAATCATGTGGTTCTGCCCATGACCGTAATTGAGGAACTCGATAAATTTAAACGCCAGAACGATGAACTTGGCCGCAATGCAAGAAGTGTTATTCGCCACCTGGATCGTCTTCGCCTGAAAGGGACTCTAAAAGACGGAGTGATGATGGATAACGGCGGCACTCTAACTATCACTGTAGAATATAAGGATATGCCCGGTGCATTGCTGGATATGAATGTACCTGACAATCGTATCTTAGCCGTGGCCAACAATCTGCACGAAAAAGGCGAAACAGTGTTTTTTGTCTCAAAAGATATTAACGCCCGCTTGAAGGCGGATGCGCTTGGTATAGATGTGATGGACTTTGAAAAGCAGAAATGTAATTTCGATGATCTTTTTACCGGCTGGCGAAATATTTCTGTTCCAAGTGAAGTAATAGATCGTTTCCATAAGGAGGAAGAATCCCTTGAAACTGAGGGTTTTGAGTTCTATCCAAATGAATTTATTCTCCTTCAGGATGAAACAAATCCTAAACACTCAGGCCTGGGCCGAGCCCTTGACAAGACACACCTTACCCACCTGAATCCTGCTAACGATCACGCCTGGAATGTACGGCCGCGTTCTAAGGAACAGCGGATGGCACTTGAGTTACTGCTCAATCCTGATATCAATCTTGTCACCATGATTGGCCAGGCCGGAACCGGAAAAACATTACTTGCCCTTGCCGCCGGTCTTGAATGCGTTGTGCACCGTGGAACCCAGGAAAAACTCCTCGTCTCCCGTCCGGTCATCCCCATGGGGAAAGATATTGGATACTTACCCGGAACAAAAGATGAAAAGCTCTTACTCTGGATGCAGCCCATTTTTGACAATCTTACATTCCTGATGCGCCATGACCGCCGCCCTGAAGATGATGACACAGTGCAACAGAAAGTTAATAAACTCATTAAAGATCAGATAGTTGAACTTGAAGCACTCACTTATATCCGTGGTCGTTCCATTCCTCGTCAGTACGTTATCATCGATGAAGCTCAAAACCTGACACCCCATGAAGTGAAAACTATTATTTCCCGTGCCGGTGAAAATACAAAGATGGTCTTTACCGGAGACCCCGAGCAGATTGACAACCCATATCTCGATTCTTCTTCCAATGGTCTCTCCTATGCAGTTGAAAGATTAAAAGGACATGGTATATATGGACATGTTACATTAAGTAAAAGTGAACGAAGCCCCTTATCGGCCATTGCCGCCGACTTATTATAAATAGAACCTACATACTAAAATGCGCCAATTTGTTGTTGATGACCTGTCCCCCATGGAGCGGGACAATATAGATTCGTACTTAAAGCGAAACCTTAAAGCCGGTCCGATGATCGGTCTCTACTGGATTGTCCTGCCCGATGATGTCCTGACTGACATCCAAAAAGAGCATACCGACTGCGGCCCCTTCTATCTTGGTGTTGAAGTTGAAAATGAACTCGTTCGCTTTGAATTTCTGGTTCGCAGCCATGCACATCTTCATTGTGACTGTATTGCCCACACCACAAAAGAACAGCGTCAGTTTGCGTTGGATTTTATCGATACCATGCTGGACAAAGAATGTATCCGGTCATAGAGCACCTGCGATGAGATACCTGTTTCTGTAACCAGAACGACTTTTCAGTGTCTTTATACAGTTTTTTCGGAGAAATATATGAACACTTCAGTAGATTCCACTGCCGCTTTTATCGAAAACACCTACCAGAAAATGGATGCCAATATTGGTATCATTAAAAAACGGTTGGGTCGCGCTTTGACCTTCGGAGAAAAGATTCTTTATGGACATCTTGATAATGCAGCTGAAGCTGAACTTGAATCCGGTAAATCATACGTTAAAACCAGGCCCGATCGCATAGCTCTGCAAGATGCCACCGCCCAGATGGCAGTGCTCCAGTTTATGCTGGCAGAAAAAGATGAGGCAGCGGTTCCGGTAACTGTTCATTGCGATCATCTGATCCGTGCCCACAGAGGTGCTGAAAGTGATTTAAATACCGCCCGTACAGAAAACAAGGAAGTATATGATTTTCTTTCATCAGCTTCCCAGCGCTACGGATTTGGCTGCTGGATGCCCGGTGCCGGGATTATTCATCAAGTTGTCATTGAGCAGTATGGTTTTCCGGGATTAATGATGCTTGGCACCGACTCACACACCCCCAATGCAGGTGGAATCGGCGCTTTTGCATCCGGTGTTGGTGGGGCGGATGCTGTTGATGTTATGGTGGGGCTTCCCTGGGAAGTGCTGCTTCCCAAATTTGTGGGTGTTCATTTAACCGGAGAACTACAGGGCTGGGCTGCACCAAAAGATGTAATCCTTAAAGTACTTGGCATACTCACCTGTGCGGGTGGCACCAACCGGGTTTTTGAATATTTTGGATCGGGTGCTGCCACTATCTCTTGTACCGGAAAAGCAACCATCTGCAATATGGGCGCAGAACTCGGCGCCACGACATCCACCTTCCCTTATGATGCACATATGAAAAGCTTCCTCGGAGCTTGTGGACGGGCAGATGCAGCTGACATGGCAGACAAGTACAAACATTTGCTGCAAGCTGATGACGAAGTACTGGCAAACCCTGAAAACTATTTTGATGAAGTTATTGAGATCGATCTCTCAACACTTGAACCGTATCTGGTTGGGCCTCATTCACCGGATCGTGCCTCTACCGTTTCAAATATGGCCAACTATGTAAAAGAGGGAGATCATCCCGAAAATATCACATACGCACTGGTTGGTTCCTGCACCAACTCTTCCTACGAAGATATGGGTCGGGTTGCTGCCATGGCTGAGCAGATTAAAGAAAAAGGTGCCAAACTAAAAATTCCTCTTCTTATTACTCCCGGATCTGAGCAGGTACGGGCAACCATAGAACGTGATGGCCAGCTTGCCAAACTTGAAGCAATCGGTGCAGTGGTACTTGCCAATGCCTGTGGCCCCTGTATCGGCCAATGGAACCGTGAAGGAATTGAGGAAGGTTTTAAAAATTCTATTGTTACATCCTATAACCGTAATTTTCCCAAACGGAATGACGGCAATAGTGGGACCAGCGGTTTTATTGGAAGCCCTGAAACCTGCCTGGCTTATGCCATGACCGGAACCTTTACCAGCAATCCATTCACCACAGAACTTACAGCTGCTGATGGCTCTACTTTTACCCTGACAGCACCGGGAAAAGTCGATGAAGTACCTGCGGCCGGTCTTGTCCGTGATAAAAATGGCTTTCTGGCACCCATTGAAGATACCAGTGCAATCAGCGTTCAGGTCTCTCCTGACTCTGAGCGTCTCGCCCTGCTTACGCCTTTTACTCCATGGGACGGAAAAGACTTTAAGGGATTGCGTTTACTCTTGAAAGCCAAAGGAAAATGTACCACCGACCATATCTCTCCGGCTGGTCCATGGCTCCGTTTTCGAGGACATTTAAACAATATCTCCGACAATATGTTTATTGGGGCGGTGAATGCATTTACTGGCATTCCCGGAAAAGCCAAAAACCAGCTCACCGGCGAGACACAAGGTTTTAATGAAATCGCCCGTGCCTACACAGCGGCAGGCGAAAACTGGATTGCTGTGGGAGATGCGAATTACGGTGAAGGCTCATCCCGTGAACATGCCGCCATGAGCCCGCGCCATATGGGCGGAAGAGCGGTGATCACACGATCATTTGCTCGTATCCATGAAACAAACCTGAAAAAACAGGGTGTATTGCCACTCACTTTTGCGAATTCTGCAGATTATGATTTGGTGCAGGAAGCTGACAGGATAGATCTTATTGGTATTGAAATTATTACTCCGGGATCATCGATCAAGGGAGTATTTCACCATGAGGATGGGTCGGTTTCTGAGATTGAGCTTGCACACTCACTGAATGCGGAACAAATTGACTGGTTTAAAGCGGGATCTGCTTTAAACTTTTTGAAGGGATAGGAAGGGAAAAAGAGAGAATATCGAATATCGAACAAGAAACGCCGAACCGCAGAACGGATGGTTTCCCTTTCGATACTCAATATTC
>JAOZLM010000291.1 GCA_029934815.1 Desulfocapsa sp.
ACTACTGTGAAGTAGGATATCTTCTTCTCCTGTTTGTGTCTATAATAAAACATCGCACTACCATTATTGGCCAGCTGTTGACTGCTTAGAGGAAACGCTCCAATGAAAGAAGCCATCAGAATAATTGGTAAATTAGCAGCACAAAATCTTTTCATAACATTCTCCTCTTAAGATACTGATAATGAATACTGAGAACCCTGCCCAGAAGTTTCTGTTACCAACAGCCACAGGTTAAATGTCAACGAAGCTCTTCTAAGTATCAAAAAATGTAATAATTTGACGGCAGGAAAAGGATCTTAGAGTTTCTTCACATTATCCAATAATGATATTGGCCCATAGCAATTTTGCCAACTACGACGTCACCTCCAGTGATTTTTCCGTATGCCCAAAACATTCGCTACTACCCCACCATAAGCAATTAAAACTTTAACAAACAAGATGGTACCCGGCCAAAACGCTTTACAATCAGGACGTGCCGGATCAGTGGTAGGTACAGTGGCAAATAACAGACAGTTTACGTATATGCCACTGTATTGGTTCGGCATGAATTTGACAGTTTATTCTAAGGCCTGAAAATGCCTAATATGTAATTGTCAATATTCTGATAATAATTGACAACGTCCCTGTGAAATATTATTGATACACTCCACCATTATCCTTATCTCGCATAAATAAAACTCTATTTCTCAGGGAGAAATGTATGAAGACCTTCAAAAAATCACTCAAATTTACAGCTATTATAGCCTCAACACTGTTTTGCTTCAGTTCTGCGCAGGCAGAAACACGAGTAACTTATAAATCTGCTAAATCCACATCATCTTATTATCAAATGGCAGTACAGATCGCCGAAGCAATGAAATCCGGAACCAAGGGATCCATTATTGTAACAGTTGAGGAAAGTCAGGGATCAGTACAAAATGTCAAAGAAGTGGCAAACAGAACTGCCAACTATGTATTTACCACGCCTCCTGTTCTTGTAAAACTTGCAAAAGCCGGCAAAAAAATGTTCAAGAATGCCAGCCCCAAGTACCAGGACATTCGTTCGCTGTTTGTTATTCCATCTCTCACCATGCATTTTGTTGCTCGAAAAGATGCAGGTGTTAGTCAGTTTAGCGACCTTGAAGGGAAAAAATTCCTCATCGGTAAAGGGACTTTTGGAGCAAAAGAAGCACAAAAGTACATCAATCTTTTTGGTCTGGAAGGAAAAGTTAAACTGGTTGATGTGGAACTGTCTGCCGCTGTTCCTGCATTAAAGAATGGTCAGATTGATGGTTTTGCAACTGCCGGTTCTTACCCTGCGCCAAATGTTATAGAAGCTGCTGCTGGTTCGGAGATTTCACTTATCAGTCTGACAGAGGACCAGGTAACAAAGAGTAAACGTACTAAACTTATTATTCCTGCAGGCACATATCCAGGCGTAGACAAAGACATTACCACAACTTCTCTTCCAGTTGGTGCTTACACCACAACTGCAATGGATGATGAAACCGCATACCAACTAACCAAAGCTTTCTGGGAGCAAAAGAGTTCCATGGGTAAAATCAGTCCTTGGTGGGATGCTGTTACCATAGACGGACTAAAAACCCTTGGTGCAAGCCTGCATCCCGGTGCTGCCAGATATTACAAGGAAGCCGGTATTGCCATTCCTGCAAATATCCAATAACAAACCAAATTTTACTCCTGTCCATATCCGTACGTAAAGGGCAGGAGTTTCCATCATGAATTTATCATCCCTAAAACAACAGGCCACACTCCTGCTTGCAGTAGTTTGCGTCTACTATCATCTTCATCTTATCTTTACAGGTCTTATTCCCAACCTCATCAGTCGTCCCATCCATTTGGCCCTTGCCCTTCCCTGGGTTTTTGTTATTGGTACAAAAAGTGAAGGTGTCAAAAAAGCCCTTGGCATAGTTATATGTCTATTTGGCCTCTACAGTTGTGGTTATATTGCATTTAATCGTGATATTCTTGTTGAGCAATATGGTTATCTCGAGAATATTCAACAATATATCATCGGTATAGGTCTTATTCTTGTTGTACTTGAGATGGCCAGAAGAGCTGTGAAACTAGCCTTGCCAACAGTTGCTGTAATCGCCATCCTTTACGGACTTTATGGTCAACATCTGCCTGGTGAGTTTGGTCATCCCGGGCTGCCCCTTGGTAGTTTTCTTGGAACTTTAGTAATTGCTGAAGGGGGATTATGGGGGCCACTTACCGGAGTATCGGTAAATGTCGTTGCAATCTTTGTTATTTTAGGCGCATTTATCGGGGCGGGTGACGGTGGAACATCTTTCATGGCAATGGCGACGAAACTTGCAGGTAGATACAGGGCGGGAGCTGCTAAGGTATCAGTTCTTTCTTCCGCCTTCTTTGGTTCAATCTCAGGATCAGCTTCTGCAAATGTAGCATCCACCGGTGCCATAACTCTTCCTACCATGAAACGCCTTGGCTACCCGGCTAGTTTTGCTGCAGCAGTTGAAGCAGTAGCATCAAGTGGTGGTCAGATAATGCCGCCTCTCATGGGGGCTGGGGCTTTTGTTATGATGGAACTCCTGAGAGTTCGTTATATTGATATCATGACTGCAGCAATTCTACCTGCCAGCTTGTTTTTTCTTGCAGCCTGGGTCGGAGTGGATCTTTTTGCCAGACGCTATGGCCTTAATGCCATGACTCCTGATGAAATCCCATCAACAAAAAGAGTTCTACGTCTTGCACCTTTTTTTCTGATACCATTCTCCCTGATGCTTTCAATTTTATTTTTCACTCATTATACCCCACAATTTGCGGCTGCATTTGCAATTTTTTCTGCAGCTGGACTATTGGTTGTGAACGAGCAGATGGAATTTTCTCTGCGTAGATGGTTTGAACGGTTCTCAAAGGCTTGTCGTAATGCCGCAGCCCAAATAGCAATGATTGCCTCGATTATTATTTGTGCAGGTCTCGTTATTGGTGTCTTAAACATGACCGGATTAGGGATTAAGGTAACATCGGTCATCCTGGGACTGGCAGGAGGTAAATTATGGGTGGCACTCTTACTCACGGCTGTGGCGTGTCTTATTCTTGGCATGGAGGTCCCAACAACAGCAGCATATCTTATTTGTGTTTCGGTGGCAGGACCAGCACTTCAGCAACTCGGTTTAGCTCCTCTACAGGCACATCTCTTTGTATTCTGGTATGCTCTTCTTTCAACCATCACACCACCGGTTTGTGGCACCGTGTTTATTGCTGCCGGTATGGCTGACACCCCATGGGTTCCTGTTGCCGGGCAGGCAATGCGCCTTGGCCTTGGTTTATATTTTGTTCCGCTGGCTTTTATTGCAAATCCCAGTCTTTTGTATCCAACAATCCATCCTGTTTTAGCAGCAATTGCTTTTACAAAAATCGGTCTTGGACTTTGGTTGCTTGGCAAAAGCCTTATTGCTGAAAAGACAATTATTCGTAGAGTTCTGTATTTTTTAGCCGGATTAGCTGCAATATTTCTTTTTGGTGCTTAAGAATAAGAAACGTGCCAAATCTACGTTCAGGCCCTATACTTCCGAACAAAATCCCTGAACTCATCGACAGGGAGAGGCT
>JAOZLM010000292.1 GCA_029934815.1 Desulfocapsa sp.
AATTTTTCAGTTGTTTTCAAGAAATTGCCCTGTTACTCTTTGGCTATGATTTCTGATAAAAATAAACCTTTGCAATCTGCGGCGATCTCTTATTCACAAGAGAACAAAAGGTACCGGCAGCAGGCAGAAAAACTTGCGATAAAAATGCAACTTCCGCTTATTCAAAACCCGGAAGATTCTCCTACAGAGATTCTGCTTTTATATGGGGTGAAAGGTCTTGAGCTTTATTTTCAGAAAAACATTCAGGGAAAACTGCACGTAGATTTTCAGGCTGGCAGCCTTCTCTACCGCGAACAACACGGTGGTGGAATTAAACAATCCCTTGCACGTGCCGTGGGTATAAAAGCAAAAGTACGGCCAACAATTTTAGATGCCACCGCAGGCCTTGGAATTGACTCTCACTTACTTGCCGGTTTTGGCTGTAATGTGCGCATGATTGAAAGATCTCCTTTTTTAGCTGCATTGCTTGAAGACGCTCTTAAACGTTATGGTGCCAGTAATCCACGCTTGCTCCATGGAGAAGCAATCACACTTATAGCTGATCCTGAAAATCGCGTTGACACTATCTATTTTGATCCCATGTACCCGCACCGTAAAAAATCTGCACTCAATAAACAGGAAATGCGTATCATCCGTGAGTTGGTTGGAGACGATGACGATGCAGACAAAGTTTTTCTCACCGCCATACAATACGCCCAAAAACGGGTGGTTGTGAAACGCCCCAAGGGAGCACCGCTACTTTGTAAGCAGAAACCCAGCCATGTTATAAAAATGAAAAACAGCCGCTTTGATGTTTATATGATCTAATGTAGCTGACAGGCACAAACCTGGATCAGATTACCATCGAAACTCAGACTTGCCTGAATTTCGCAGTTTTGTCATTCCGGACTTGATCCGGAATCCCCTTAAGACATTGTTTTCTGGGAGATTCCGGATCAAGTCCGGAATGACACGAATTGAAGCTGAATCAAATTCTTTCTTTTCATACAATAAGGTTACCCATGAAATCGTTATCATACAAGTCCGTCATACCTGAAAGTATACGACTGACCAGCAAAAATATCCGCCATATATTCACTATTCACCTTCTCTATTCTGCTCTGGCTATAGCAATCTTTGCCCCACTCACTGGTATCGCTGGCCGGTTACTTTTGCGGTTGTCCGGTAAACCTATGCTTTCTGATTTTGATATTGCCTGGTTTATTCTTTCGCCTGCCGGGATGATCGCTTTAATTCTTTTTTCCTCTCTTCTTATTACCATCCTGATTTTAGAGCAAACATCGTTGATGGCACTGCTTTATGGCCAGTTACACAAACAACAGTTCACCGCAATTGAAGCACTTCGATATACTGCTACAAACAGCAGAAAAGCATTTCTCTTTGCCCTGCAAATCGTATTGCGCCTGCTACTTATAACGCTCCCTTTTCTGGCTCTATCTGCTGCAATTTTCTGGTTTACACTTCGTGATTACGACATCAACTATTACCTCACAGCAAAACCTCCTGTTTTCCTGATAAGTGTGGCAATTATTGTAACAATACTCGTCATTATGGTGGGGATACTCGTCAATAAGCTCTTTAAGTGGTCATTGACTCTGCCAATTCTTCTGTTTACTGACACACCAATATCACAACTCTTTACAACAAGTGCAAAACAGATCCTGGGCTACAAAAAGGATCTGGCTATAAGCCTTGCAACATGGGCAGCGCTAACATTTGCTGCCAGCAGTATTATTCTTGGAACTATACACTTCATAGGATCGTTACTTGCTCCAAACTTCCTGACAACCAGCAGCCAACTACTCCTTTTTCTTGGGGTTACAGGCCTCTTGCTGGGTGCTGCAAATCTTCTGATAACAACATATAGTTCAGGAATATTCACATCCCTCCTAATGCTCTTTTACAACAGTAAATCGCATACGGTTCCAGCAGACTTTATTCAAATTTCTGAAAACAAAAAGCAATTCATTTCTATTCCACTTCTTCTTGGAATAATACTTGTAGTCAGTGGAACTGCTCTATGGGGTGGTTTGCATCTTCTGGAAGATATCAAAGCAGTTAGGACTATAGAGATTATTGCCCATCGGGGAGCAGCAGGAAAAGCACCCGAAAACACCATGGCCTCAATTCAACAGGCAATAACTGACGGTACAGACTGGGTGGAAATCGATGTGCAGGAAACCATAGATGGTAAAGTTATTGTACTGCACGATAGTGATTACATGAAAATTGCAGGTGTGAACAAGAAAATCTGGGATCTAAGCTATCAGGAGACTCAGGCAATCGATATAGGCAGCTGGTTTGATAAAAAATTCGCATCCGAACGCACTCCCACTCTTGCAGAAATATTACAGCTGGCCAAAGGGAAAGTAAAAGTACTTATCGAACTCAAATACTATGGCCATACAGAAAAACTTGAACAACGAGTGGCATCAATAGTTAAACAGAATAAGATGACAGACAATGTAGCAATAATGTCTCTGAAGCTGGACGGTATTCAAAAATTTCAGACCATTCAACCCCAATGGCAGACAGGTCTTTTAACAACTAAAGCCATTGGCAAAGTTTCCGCCATGAAACTGGATTTTATGGCAATCAATATGGCAGCAGCAACTCCTGCTTTTATCAGTAGTATTCATAATGGCGGAAAAGATGTTTATGTATGGACAGTAAATGAACAGATAGCAATGTTTCGCATGATGTCGCTTGGAGTAGATGGCATCATCACAGACGAACCGGAACTTGCGGTAAATGTGCGTAAAAAATTCATGGAACTCTCAACAGTTGAACGCCTGGCTTTTTATGCCATGGTACGTTTCAATAAAACCCTTCCGGAAAAAGTTTACAGGGACAATTCGCCATGAGAAGTAAACAGGGTTATATCTTTTTATTTTCGATTTTCTCACTGCTAATATATACTCAATCAATTGCCGGGGAGCCATCTGCAATCGAAGGACAAATCATCAATTTCGAACTCAGTCGCCACAGTAAACTACTTGCAGAAGTTACCACTACGGACGCTGAGCTCACCCCTTTTGTCAGTGATGGCTGCAGTGGCGGACTTTCTGTTGGCTGGCACTATATGGCTAAGAAGATAGACAAACTGGAGGCTATTCATGGTTCTCTTCCCCCCTGGGAATCCTGTTGTATCAAACATGACACAATATACCACAGCGGTGCCTTGCAAGGTGACACTGGCAGTATGAGTTTTAATCGGCGCAAAGAAGCAGACACCCGGTTAAAAACATGCGTAATTGAAACCGGAAAAACAAGAAGTGAAAAGTTATTGAATGAATATAACCTTACAAGTGAAGAACTTGATACAGTATATCAGACCATTGGGGAGCTGATGTATAAAGCCGTACGCCTTGGTGGTATTCCCTGTTCCGGGCTTCCCTGGAGATGGGGCTTTGGCTGGCCAGAGTGCCGGTAGAACTACTCACAGTTGATGGCGTCGTAAAAACTCTTCATCTTCTTCGTCACTGCAAATTTGCTGTCGTTACGACGTACTAAAGTACGCCTCACTCCATCAAATTTGCG
>JAOZLM010000293.1 GCA_029934815.1 Desulfocapsa sp.
AAAGAATACAATGAATGGTTGCTCATTCATTGTATTCTTTCTATATGATTTGTCAATCATTTACAAAGAATTAATTGTTTTTTTGCTGTTGTACAATGTGATAGTTTAGGATTTTAGATCATTTTCCTTAGATCCATTGTTCTTTTAGCAAATTCCCTGTTGCCAATTTCATCAGAACTTGGAACAATAAGGGTTAATATTTAAAATATAATTAAAGCCGTCAATTCAAGGGGTATACTATGAAAGTTCTAGTTGTTGGTTCCGGTGGTCGTGAACATGCGCTGGTATGGAAAATTCGACAAAGTAATCGAGTTAAGCAGATCTATTGTGCACCTGGAAATGCAGGAATCAAAAGAATGGCAGATTGCGTAGATATCAGTGTCACCGATGTTGATGCACTAGTCAGCTTTGCCAAATCTGAGAAGATTGATCTTACAGTTGTAGGCCCTGAGCTTTCTTTGACAGCTGGAATCGTAGATGCCTTTGAAGCAGAAGGCCTACGAATTTTTGGCCCTACGGAAAAAGCTGCAATCCTTGAAGGAAGTAAAGTATATACAAAAGAATTTTTACAAAAATATAAAATTCCAAGTGCAGCATTTAAGGTTTTTACCAGTAGAAAAAAAGCCAAAAAATATATCGATAAAGTCGGTGCACCCATTGTTGTTAAGGCAGATGGTCTTGCTGCGGGTAAAGGTGTTATTGTTGCCGCAACAGTAAATGAGGCTAAAGAAGCTGTAGATCTGATTATGAAGGACAAAGCATTTGGTGAGGCGGGTAATAAACTTATCATTGAAGAGTGTCTTCGTGGTGAGGAAGCCTCCTTTATCGCTTTCACAGATGGAAAGACAATCTTGCCACTTCCCACATCGCAAGACCACAAAGCTGCATACGATGGCGACAAAGGACCCAACACTGGCGGAATGGGTGCCTATTCACCGGCTCCAATTGTTACAGAAAAAATTGCTGCTTATGTGATGGAAAATGTGATGCTGCCAACTATCAAAGGTATGGCAAAAGAAGGCAGGCCCTATAAAGGAATGCTCTATGCAGGTTTAATGATTGATGGCGACAAGGTCAATGTACTTGAATTTAACTGCCGTTTTGGAGATCCGGAAGCACAGCCTTTATTAATGCGTTTGAAAAGTGATGTGGTTGATATTTTTGAAGCAGCAATAGATCAACGCCTTGATCAGGTTGAAATGAAAATTGATCCAAGACCCACGGTATGCGTTGTGATGGCCTCAGGAGGATACCCCGGGAAATATGAAACCGGAAAAGCCATAAGAGGTTACAAAAAAGCATCTGATGTTCGCGGGGTTGTAGTATTCCATGCCGGGACAACAATGCGAAATGGAAGAGTTTCTTCTGCCGGTGGAAGGGTTTTAGGCGTCACTGCAGTTGGTAAAGATTTACAAACTGCTATAAAAAATGCCTATAAAGCTACTGCCATGATTTCCTGGACAGGGTCGTTTTACAGAACTGATATTGGTGCCAAGGCCCTTCAAAAAAGAAATGAAATTGATTCAAGGCCATTAGTCGGAATTGTAATGGGAAGCGATTCAGACCTTCCGGTTATGCAGGCTGCCGCAGATTTTCTGAAGAAAATGGGTATCCCTTGCGAGATGACAGTTGCATCAGCACACAGAACCCCTGATCGCGCTGCAAAATATGCAATTACTGCCCAGCAAAGAGGGCTGAAAATGATTATTGCAGGAGCTGGTATGGCAGCTCATCTTGCAGGTGTTTTAGCCGCTCACACAGATCTTCCTGTTATTGGAATCCCAATTGATGCATCACCTTTAGGGGGGATGGATGCATTGCTTGCAACCGTGCAAATGCCTCCTGGAATCCCTGTCGCTACCATGGGAATAGGGAAAGCCGGTGCCAAAAATGCAGGAGTGCTGGCCGCCAAAATACTTGCCCTCCATGATGATGAGATAGCAAAACGTCTTGTTCAGTTTAAAGCTGATATGGTAGCTGAAGTTGAAGCGAAAGCGAAACGTATTGGCGCCTGACTTTGACCTTTACATCATCTGCACTGCCGGATTCTCATATATTTGAGCAGGCAGTGCAGGTTTTAGAAAATGGTGGAATTGTTGCCTATCCCACCGAAACGTATTATGGCCTTGCGGTCGACCCTGAAAATATCAAAGCTGTTGCAGCTTTGTATCGTTTAAAGTGCCGTGAACCGGAAAAAGCACTTTCCTACCTGATCCCAGATGAAAAAACTTTGTTTCAGCACATCTCAGCCTTTCCTGCTGCTTACAAGACTCTTTCTGCTGCATTCTGGCCAGGGCCTCTTACACTCATTTTTTACGGAACAGAAAATTGTCGGCTTCCTTTTAAAAGTGATGATAAGAGTTTAGCTTTTCGTATCTCGTCTCATCCGATAGCACATAAATTATGTTGCCTGTGGGGGGGAGCTATCACTGCGAGTTCTGCTAATATTAGTGGGAACCCTGCTTTAAGCAGTGCTGAAGAAGTGAAAAAGCAGTGGGGCGGAAAAATAGACTATGTACTTGATGGCGGTAAAACGCAAGGTGAAAATCCCTCAACAATAGTCCGTTGTAATGATAATGGTATTGAGATTCTCCGCTCTGGCGCTGTGACAGAACAAGAGATTCGTAATGTCTTGCCAGCAAGTTATACTATTTGCAAAAGCCAATAAATCTGTGATAGCCTTAAATAAGAATTTTGAATCTATCAAGGTAGTAATGTATCCCTGAATTGTTTAAAAGGAGTTGAGCATGAGTGATTTACGATGGAATAAAGCGTTTGCCTTAGAGCAGGCAGCTGAAGATGAAGAGTTACTTCAGGAATTAATTGTTATATTCAAGGATTCTTCAGCCTCTGATCTTGCAAACCTGCAACAAAGTATTGAAAAAGGTGATGCTGCCATGGCCAGAGCACATTCTCATTCAATCAAAGGTGCTGCTGCCAGTCTCGGAATGGATGGAATTCGTGAACTGACCGAACTCATGGAAAGTGATTGCAGAGAAGGATCACTAACAGTCTCCGTTGAATTATTGCCTCAACTTGAAAAACTTTTGATGCAGCTTCAGCAATTGTAGCTCTATAATCCTGGCTCACAGGGATGGTTCGATTGAAAAGTTTGACAAGCTCATATTCGAGGAACGCAAATTTGATGGAATGAGGCGTACTTAAGTACGTCGTAATGACAGCAAATTTGTACCCCAAGAGTACTTCCTGCGGGCGCGTGACGAAGAATATGAGGATTTTTTACGACGCCATCAAGTTTAACCATCCATTGTTCTCTAATCCGCCTTGCTTTTAGTTTTTATTATTGAGTACTTTTTGTACAGTCTTGAGCAACACCTCCTTTTTGATAGGCTTGTAGAGAAAATTAGTTGGGTATCTTTTTGTGTCATCAACTTTAGCAAGAGATCCGATGTGTCCAGTACAGATAATAACCTCAAGATCTTTAATTTTCTGAACCATTAGCATAGCAAGTTCATTTCCATCGATATCAGGCATGATGAAATCTGTTAAGAGGAGATCATATCCT
>JAOZLM010000294.1 GCA_029934815.1 Desulfocapsa sp.
TCATTCCTGCGCCGAGAGCAAATTTAGAAGTTTCGTATCCAGCTTCAACTTGAGTGTTAGTAGTTGTATTTGTGTTAGTAGTCATGGTGTCCTCCATATAGGGTTATTTAAACTTATTTTTTAGTTTCTATGCTTCTTAATAAGCATCAATCATGCCAGTTTGTATTTGTTTGTTGTGGCGTTTCTTTTTTCGGTATAACAAGCTGTAAATACAACTGAATGGGTGGGGCATACCTTCTGGATGTTCTCGCCACAGATGTGTTGTTGTGTGGAGGGGTGAAGCGCAAATGTGTAGCATTAAGGCGAGAAAGTGTAGTTTTGCTTCAACAGATATGTTGCAGACTTTATGGATAGGTGTGGCAATAGGAAGATTGTTGCCTTGTTGCTCTTCAAAATATTCAGAAACATCTAAAGGGCGTATATTATATTACTCGTTACCCTTGGCGCTGGATTCATTCTTATTCCTGATTACCACCGAAGCTCAGTTACCGTCTTAGTCATTCCGAATCCGGAAAGACGGGATCGCAGAAATCGAACAAAACTGAGGTTCGATGGTAACCATGTATGTTTATGTCGTTGGCAGGTCAGCGTGTCGACAATTACATCGAACTCTTGGCAATAAGAGACCTGATTTGGGATTCTTTTTTTGAGACATTCAGGAAGAGTGTAAATTGGATTAGAGCTTTTTGTAAATTGGCTTCAGGGTCGTTACATTTAAAGTAGATATTCCCCTGTAAGTAATCTGTGAAAAACCGAAGTCCCAGTTCGAAAGTGATGGCAAGGATGCCATCATATATAAACTCCAGGTCTGTGGCAGTAAACAGCCTTTTTGCTTCCTGAAAATAGCCTTCCAGAGTCGCACGACAGAGTTCCATGTCAAATGTTACGCTGTCGTCTGAGTTTTCCTCCCCACTTCTGTTACAGATAGAGCGTAAACAATCCCCAATGTCATGCTGAAAGTATCCCGGTCCTATGGTGTCGAGGTCGATGATGCTGACTGCTCTTCCCGTTTTTCGGTCAAAAAGGATATTGCCGATTTTTGGGTCTCCATGGATGATTGCTTTATCGATTTTTCCACTGTTTGCTGCGCGCTCCAGCGACAGTGCTGCCACTCTGTATTTATCTGTAATTGCAGTACAGAGTTGGACTTTTTTTGAGCTGCTGACAGGCTTGTTAAGTTGGTCATAATTCTCCAGATAAGAAGACAAAACATGAAAACCGGGCAGAGGATTTGCAAAATTTTGCACTGGAAGAGTTGCCAGCTTTGTGTGGAAGCGGCCAAGTGCCCACCCTGTCTGTGTTGCCTGCAGAGTGGTCTGTACTTTTGTTACTGAGACACTGTTGTCAATATAGGATAAAGCTCGCCACAGATTGGTTTCTTCATCCCGGACAAAACCGTTTCCATCAACTGTTGGAATCAGCAGAACATCTTCCCATCGCTGTTTTCTCTGTTTGACTTGTGCCTGCAAGTGTTTGCTGACTACTTGCAGGTTGCGAATAAGCAGCTCAGGGTCCGGGAAGACCTGACTGTTGATTTTTTGCAGTACAAGGCACTTCTCCGGGCTTTTAGCAAGAAAGGTGTCGTTGATAATACCCTCTCCAAGAGTACTGATTTGTACATCGGCAGGTTTTATAAAATAGTGTGGAAGAATGTGCTGTATTGCTGTACTTCGGCTCATGGTAAATCCACAGTCTCAGCGGCCTGCCGATAGTGAGAACTGCGCTTTAAGAATGGGCGTTCAATATAGCGATAGGAGAGAAAAGCCGTGGAAATAATTGCAGCAAGCAGAGCAAGAAATCCCAACCATGGTTGTGTCTTAAATAGAGAAAGGGTCGTGAATATCTGGATAAGGGGAAAGTGGTAAATATAAACTCCATAGGACATATCGCCGAACCGTCCCCAGTTGCCAAGGTATGGAAAAATAAGTGCTGTAAATATAACAATAATGGCCAGCGATATGGGGTAAAAGAGTTGCGCCACAAGAGCATATTGCGAGGATATGATAAGCAGAACCGCTGCACTACTCACAGTTACTTTCCAGTACTTTCTGAATAGTGCATAATAAAAATAGAGTGCCCCGCCACTGAGAAAAAAAGAGAGTTGCCCCGGAAGTTGTTTCTCAAGTTTCAGGTAGATATCTAAATTACTGGATTCATGCATTGCCAGAAAGCAGAATGAGTAAATAATAGATGCGATATACAAAGAACCGAGCACCAGCCACTGTTTTCTGTTTCTGAAAAGAAGAAAAATAAGAGGTACGGAAAGGTAAAACATGACCTCCACCTTGATCGTCCATAGTGGTGCGTTAATGACCTGTAATGGGTTATTGTGGAATATCCCGGATAGTTCCGGCTGTAAAAAGTTCAGGAAACTAAGGTTGGAAAAAAGATAACGAAACCATTCTTTGCTAAAGAGAATATCGGTAGCACTATCAGAAAACAGTAAGGGCAGGAGGATGGCTGCGGCAAGCACCACTGTCAGATAAGCCGGATAAATTCGTCTTACCCGCTTATTCAGGTATGAAAGAGTGGAGGATGAGCGGTCAAAGCTTCTGAAAATAAGAAATCCGCTGACCACAAAAAAACAATCGACAGCAATACCCGAATAGAAATAATTGGCCAGCGGAAGAAAAGCGGAAACACCGCTTACTTCGCCGAGGTGGGCGAAACAGACACTGAATGCGAGCCACAAACGAAGAAGGTCAAAGTTGTTCTTATGAGGAATATCTGTCACTGTTGTGTGTTGCAAAATGCGATTTTCCGGTTCCGGGTGGTCAAATGGGTATGGTAAATAGTCATTTTATTTTGCTTTCGGGAAAGTGCAAGAGAAAAGGGATGCGATTATTTTTCACCACCCTGTAAGGAGAAGAGTAGTTTTAAGGTTTTTTTGATTTTTGGTGAGAATATTTTCGGGGAAATATAGGAACCTGCCACCCTTTTATTGATTTCTGCAAGTGTTGGATAGGGATGGATGGTTCCGGCAAGGGAGGAGAGTTTCATTCCACCATTTAATACTGCCACCCACTCGCCGATCAAATCCCCTGCCCGTGGTCCCAATATTTGTATCCCTAAAGGTTTCTCTTTGCTATCCAGCAACAATTTTAACTGGCCGCTATCTTCACCTTCTGCAAGTGCCCGGTCGTTTTCACTGAACTGCTCAGTTAGCACAGTGTAAGGGATTCCTGCTGCGGTGGCTGTTTTTTCGTTCATGCCGATGGAGGCCAGTTCCGGGTCAGTGTAGGTACACCAAGGCATCCACTTTGTGTTTATTTTTCGGGGCAGATGGAAGATGGCATTGGAGACTACAATTCCTCCTTCATATCCTGCGGCATGGGTGAACTGGAAGGCGCCGTTAATGTCACCAGGAGCATAAATATGCTTGTGGCTGGTACGCATACGCTGGTCGACCACGATACCTCGATTGTTGTATTCAAGGCTTATTGAGGAGAGTCCAAGGTCTTCGGTATTAGGCGTTCTTCCCTGAGCCAGCAGGACAGTATCCGCAGTGAGTTGGCTGTTGCTTTC
>JAOZLM010000295.1 GCA_029934815.1 Desulfocapsa sp.
TGAGTAATGCTGTTTCGTGGTTGACCCTACAATAAAAAATGCTGAGAAACAGATTATTGAGATGTCGAAAGAAGATTCGCCAAAGTAAGCCATTCTACAAGGTTTAATTGTAAAAGTCAGCATATTTGCTGCATGGGAGCCAGGCCAATTCTAAAGAAATTTAAAACCTGGCTGAACAAAAGATCCAATGCAGTTGTACCCAAAAGCTTTCTTGGAAAAGATATTTCTTACTGCCTGGGGCAGTGGCATCGCTTAGAAAATTACATCAAAAGTGGTTATGCTGGAATAGATAACAATACTGCTGAAAACGCTATCCGACCCTTTATTGGTGGAAGAAAAAACTGGTTGTTCTCTGGAACTCCTGAAGGGGCAGAAGCGAGCGCAACCCTTTATAGCCTTATTGAGACGGCTAAAGCCAATCAGCTGGAACCATACGGTTACCTGCGATACCTGTTTGAGAAATTGCCAACAACTATTACCGGATGAGTTACGGAATTTACTGCCACAAAACCTTTCTTCTAAAAAGCTTATTCTGCCTCCCTTGGCCAGTGGGGTTGAAGTCTCGTTTACTCTTTATCAACACAATCTTCGGTCCATTATTGATTTTGAGAAGAATCTAACAATAGGCCGACCAACTTAAGAATTTAGTTATATTCTTGACAGTATGAATGCAAAGTTTGTATTATCTTCCGTATTACACATGAAACCCACCTGATTTATTACAGCAAATATAATTATACTTAGGTCAACTATGCAAAAATATATCATTTTTTCTGTTCTGCTCTTTTTAGTAACTGCCTGCTCAAGTGATGAACAACCGAGCCAGTCTTCCAATTCTGTCACAGCAGAAACACAGACCAGTGCCTCAGTCACAACTCACGAATTAGCATCTCATAAAATAGTTTTCTTTTTAGATCCCAATGGTGGTCCATGCCGTTTACAAGTCTCTATTCTAAATGATATGGCTGATGAACTTCGTGGAAAAGTCGATATACAATACGTGCAAACCACTGTCTCTGGCGACAGGGATATTTTTTACCAGTATGGTATTCGTGCCCTTCCCACATTATTGCTTGCAGATGCCAGTGGAAAAGAAATCAAACGTATGCCTCCCGGTGTAAAACAAGCTGGCGATATCCGAGCCTTAATTCAATCCATCCCTAAGTCATAACAAGATCATGCCCTTAGAACTAAGCATAACCACGCTTTTTATGGTGACTTTAGCAGGTCTCGCTTCAATAGCATCTCCCTGTGTTCTGCCCATGATACCCATCATCATAACAGGAACAGATGACGACCATAAATACAGGCCATTACTCATTGTGACTGGCCTGAGTCTCTCCTTTATTATGATGGGAGTGCTCACCTCTCTTTTTGCCGGAGCCGTTGCAGGTGTTATGCCCATCGTGGAAAAAGTTGTTGGGGTAGTTGTTATTCTTTTTGGCTTCTCCATGTTGTTTGGAATCAATGTCTTTAAAAAATTCACTTTTTTTTACAAGGCTCAGCAACTTCAAAGTAAGGGGAAATGGTCAGGGCTGATCCTCGGTATGACACTGGGTATAATCTGGATTCCATGTGTAGGCCCTATGCTCTCAGGGGTTCTGGCACTGGTTGCAACACAGGGGCAACTAAGCTCGGGTCTGATTTTGCTGCTTTTTTATTCATTAGGATTTTCCATTCCCATGTTACTGGCAGGCTATGCCTCACAATCCATTCGACACAAGATCCGTGCTGTCAATAACCATCCGATGGCAATACGCTTGGTAAGCGGACTGCTACTCATTGTTTTTGGCTATTTCATCCTCACCGCTGGAATGCTTGCCATTGGAAGTTCTTTCGGATAATAGCAATCCTTTTAATCCATTCAAGTATGATGGATTCGTAAAAACTCTTTCTTCTTCGTCACAGGAAATTTACTGTCGTTGGTTGCGACGTACTTAACTACGCATCACTCCATCAAATTTAAAGTGACGAAGACGATGAAGAGTTTTTACGAACCATCAACTATTTGCTACTAAAAGGTGTTGAAAAGTATTTTCCAAGGGTCGGTTGTCGAGTATCCCCTTGGCTGAATTGTCAGCATTTTTCCGTTTACATAGCTTTTGCTGAATCTGACGGCCTGAATCTATCGGTCGTTTTTTGAACTTTCGTTTGTTCTTTCGAATAGTTCCTGGTTTTTCGATAAATTGACTGTCGGATCAACGAAGTTTTTGTAATCGAAGGTTATTTGTTATTGTTTTGATTAATATCTTGTTCTTATGCTGCTCAAGCTGCTCTCTGTTCTTTAAATATCGCTAGCTGTTGCGATGCTACCTTTGCAGGCTGTTTTTTTCTGAACCCAGCCATTTTTATTAACAGCACGGCAAGAACCTAAAGTACACTAAGACATGGTAGCCTATTGACTGCGTACACGGACAGTTTCAAGACCGGTTTGATTTTTCAACAGATTAAATGGTCTCTCACAGTTTTTATGAATAGCATGGGCTTCTCGTATAGCATCAGTATGGAAAGGAATCCGCTGAAAGAGCCCACTGTCCATTGGGATAAAACGATATTGCGGGCAAGAGTGGGAAAGAGAACATCCATTTGAGTCTGCACTGCATTTGTATTCATGGTTCTGTTCTGAAACACCCAGGCGATGCATGGGGATTGGGCATGCATCATGACAAAAGACAGCACTGGTTTCATTATTGATATACTTTGGAAATAACACTTTAGATGAAGGTGGCGTTGTCACTCTTACCCCTGTCTCTTGAAACAGCGTGTCATTTTTATCATGGTAGGCCTCGTCGGCTGTAATGAGTTGCAAATCGATCCCCATTGCCTGTGCCAGGTTTGTCAGAAACGGCAAAAAGTGGCTGTCATGATGATTTGCCGGTGCCAGCAAGGAGACGATTGGAAAACTATGGCCAGTCTTGGCATCTATGGCAGTTAGGGTATGCAGCCGATAGCCAATAACATAAATTGATTTGTCCCGTTTATTTCGACGTCGTCCGCAGTCGCAGTCAATATCGTTATAAATACGGATTTTCTTGCCTTTAATGTTAATGGTGGCCAAAGGGAGTCTGCAATCACTTGCCAACTCGTTGAGTCTATCCCATGCAGAATAGTATCACCAAGGAGTTCGGCCTAGGAGCCTGTCCGAGAATGCCCTTTCGCCCAAACTCTTCAGAATTGTCAAAAAATAATGCTCGCAATATCAAACATATGGCTGCGCTTATTTTTTGACAATTCTTCGATTTTGAACGAAATGCCTATTCTCGGACAAGCTCCTAGTTAAAATGATGGAGGATATATACCAGCAAATTCACTTGTTGAACAAAAGTGAGTGAGGTCCGAAACTTACTGAGTTGGGTATGATCGATCATATTTTTTTACTCAGCTATAGCCCGCAAAAGACACGGTTTTGCTTATGATCTAATCCCAGATATTCTTCGGTGCAGAATTTACGGTAACTGATTTCCGGGTATTTGATTGCCTTGAGCAATTCAGTA
>JAOZLM010000046.1 GCA_029934815.1 Desulfocapsa sp.
AAAATGTAAAGAGGGCGACTAGAATTCTGACTGATCCAGTTGTTCGGGAGTATTGATATTTCGCCAGCTTTCGGCAAGGTGGTCTGGTACAACAGGGGTAGTGATAGCAGAACGTTTTGCAACCCTTGAAATTCGGAATATCTTTGATTCGGCCAGATCTTCAAAATAGTTTCTCGCCAGCGGTTCATACAGGGCGAGCAGTGGTTCGACAAAGCCATCTTCCGCCAGTCGCGGTACAGTCCCATAAGAATCAGGGCTTCTTGAAGCAAGCAGCCACTCTAAAGCTTCTTTTGTTATATTTGGCATATCACAGGCAATAAGCAACCAGCAGCAGTTCGGTTGCCAACGCATGGCAGCCAGTATTCCGGTTAATGGCCCTGCCACTTCCGGAAGATCTGCGATACGTTTCAACTGAGACAGGCTTTCCGGAACATCACCCTTTCCAGACAGTACAACTTCTGCGACATAGGGGCCTAGCAGCTCCACCGTATGCTCCACCCAGGTCTGACCCGTTACGCCCGTTATCAAGTGCTTTGGCTGTCCCATTCTGGAACTTTTGCCACCAATCAATAAACAGGCACGAATTTTCTGTGTATTTTGTTGCATCGTATCCATAATCTAAAACAAAACGGTCTGGGAGGAGGCTGGTAAAATACCTGCATCACGTCCACGTTCTAAAAATGCGTCGATGGCCTTCAGCCCCTCATCCCCAAGACTTCTGGAATACTCATTTACATAAAGGCCAATATGACTCTGCATTACGTTTGTATCCATCTCCTGAGCATGTTCCTGCATATATGGAACACAGCGCATTGGATCAGCATCAGCGTAGGCAATACTTTTGGCAATAGCTGTATCGATGGCCGAAATTGTCTCTTCACCAAGGGAGCGTCTGGCGGCTATACACCCTAAAGGGATGGGGTGCCCTGAAGCCTCTTCCCACCATTGGCCAAGATCCTGTAAGCAAATTAATCCTTGTTCACCATAAGTAAAACGACTCTCATGGATTATTACTCCTGCGTCCACTTCTCCTGAAATAACCGCTTTCATAATGGTGTCAAAACGCATTTCCTGAAGATTGTCGGATACTGGAGAAAACATACGAAACAGCATATTTGCAGTGGTATATTTACCCGGGATTGCAACCGTAGCAGTTGCAAGATCTTTCACATTAAAACCAGGACGAGCAACAAGAAGAGGGCCACATCCCCTGCCAAGTGCAGAGCCGGCAGAAAGCACACAATATTCATCCAGCACGTGCCCAAGAGCATGGAACGAGAGTTTAGTCACATCCAGTTTTGTTTCCATTGCCCAGCGATTAAGTGTCTCCACATCTTCAAGTAGCGGTGCTGCAAAAGCAAGTTCTGGAACAGCTATCTTCTCATGGGCTAAACCATAAAAAATATACGTATCATTTGGACAGGGTGAATACCCAATGCTCAACTTTTCAATCATTTTTGCAGCAACTCCCGTAAAACATAGGCGGTATATGTAGCAGCACTCTGACACGCTTCCTGCAATTTCCAGCGACTGAGATCACGATTTTCCACATAGTTTGAGATACAACGCATTTCAAGCAGTGGCAGTGAAAACTCCTCACAAACTCTGGCAACAGCTGCTCCCTCCATGTTTTCACATAAGGCATCATACTGATTTTTGAGCATATCTCCTCTTTTGGCTGTTGCACTCACTCCGGCAACTGTCACAAAAGTACCCTGCAGAAATGCAATATTCTGTTTATCCAAAACCTCGATACACTGTTTGAGTAAATTCGTATCCAGGGGATATCGTGATTTGCGTACAAGATGTTCAGGAAGTGATTCGATATGATCTTTATGACAAATACCAAAATCACCAAAAATTTCTTCCCTTGCCAGACAGAGTTCAAGGAGTTTTGCGCCTTTTCCTGAACTCTCAACATAAGCTCCTCCCACACCAAAATGAATCACAGCCTCAAACTCCCCTTTTCGACGCTCAAGCATTCGACTAAGGGAAAGTGTTGCTTCAACCACTCCCACGCCACACAGCAAAGAAGTCCATCGACTTTCATCGGCCGGGACAATCTCAAGCAGGGGCTGAAGCTCTAATTCAGTTGCGCAAACGATAAGGATCATGGTAGGAAAGCAAATTCAAAGATTATTGTAAACAGATTAAGCACTTTTTATACAGCACAAAGCCGCCATCATGCAACAGGATTTCGCCCTTCAATCATATAACTATACTCTCCCTGCTGAAAACATTGCCCAACATCCGGCTGATGCCAGGGAAAACTCCCGTCTGCTCATTTTAAACCGGCACAGTAAACAGCAAAAACACGGGAATTTTCGAGATATCATTGAATTGTTTCAAGCCGGTGATTTGCTGGTGGTGAACAATACAAAGGTTTTTCCGGCAAGACTCCATGGCAAGAAAGAAAGTGGCGGGAAAGTTGAAGTATTTCTCCTTGCCTATCCCGTTGAAAACACAAGTCAGGATGGCACTGCGAAAACAGCGAAAGTTACCTGCCTGATAAAAAGTTCAAAACGCCCTAAACCCGGGTCAACACTTCAACTCGGACCTGATCTGCAAGCGCGTATTCTGGAACTTTTACCAGACGGAAAAGTGCAGATTGAACTGCATTACAAAGCCTCGCAAGATCTCGCAACAATTCTTGCAGCACATGGCCAGGTACCACTCCCTCCATATATCAGCCGTAAAGAAGGTACCACAGAAGAAGATCGAAAACGCTACCAGACAGTGTACGCAAAAGAGCCCGGCGCTGTTGCGGCGCCTACCGCAGGACTCCACTTCTCTAAAGAACTGCTGGCTGCAATCCACAAAAAAGGAGTTGAAAGCACTCAGATAACACTCCATGTGGGGCATGGCACCTTTGCCCCCGTTCGTTGTGAAGATATTCGTGAGCACCAGATTCACGAAGAATACATTTCTGTTTCACAGGAAAGTGCAGACAAAATCAACGCAGTACGAAAAAGTGGCGGAAAAATATGGGCAGTCGGCACCACAACTGTTCGTACCATTGAATTTATGGCCGATGCAAATGGCGAAGTGCAGGCCGGCAACGGCTGGTGTAATCTCTATATTCTGCCAGGTTACACATTTAAAACCGTAGATAACCTTATCACCAACTTTCACCTTCCGGAATCCTCCCTTCTCTTCCTTGTTTCTGCCCTTTATGGAAGGGAAGCATTAATGAACACATACCAGCAGGCAATAACAGAAGGATATCGTTTCTACTCCTACGGTGATGCCATGGTTATTACCACCTGAGTTTCAAGCATCAGCAAAAAGCCAGTAATTCCCAGCCATCTCCTTAAAAAGGTTTTCACGTGTCTTTCAAGTATGATATAGTGCGTCATACATCAACAATTACACACACCACAACGCAACCCCGAAGAAATGAGTGAAGTAACAAAAAAAGTTCTCTTTTTATTCTCAGGTTTCTGCCTGATACTTTTTAGCGGGACTTTTGGATACATCTATCTGGAACAGTACAATTTTACAGATGCGTTGTATCTAACCATCATCACTGTAGCCACCGTTGGATACGGAGACATGGTGCCGGTAACATCAGGCGGAAAATTGCTGACGGTGGTCCTGGTTCTGGTGGGTGTCAGTTTTGTTATGTATATGTTTGGTAAGATAATTGAAAATATGGTTGAAGGGGGCCTGCGTCAAATTCTGGGAAAACATCACATGAAAAAACAACTTCAACATCTGTCAGATCACTATATCGTCTGCGGACATGGCCGTATTGGATCCATAATCTGTGAAACACTCCATGACAACAATCAGCCTTTTGTTGTTATTGAAAAAGATACCGATGAACTGCAGGCAATCCAGGAAAAAGAATATGTCAATATCAGCGGTGAAGCGTCCAATGACGATATCCTTTTAGAAGCTGGTATAGAACGGGCAGCAGGCTTAATTGCTGTGGTTTCAACGGATGCTGACAATGTATTTATTACCCTTACGGCCAAAGGTTTAAATCAGGACATCAAGGTTCTCGCGCGTTGCAGTGGAGCAAACGGAGCTGAAATCAAACTCAAACGGGCTGGTGCTGACAAAGTTATTTCTCCATATTACATAGGAGGGAGACGGATGGCCCATAGTATGCTCCGTCCCAATGTCACAGACTTTATTGATCTTGCCATGTACACTTCAGATCTGTCACTGCGGCTTGAAGAAATACTGGTTACTGAGAATGCAAAAATTAATGGCTTATCATTGCTCCAATCCAATCTTCGAAAAAAATATAATATTATTGTTATTGGCATCAAGCGGAAGGGAGGTAAAATGCAGTTTAATCCCAAACCTGATACCGTAATACTAGCCGAAGATATACTCATTCTATTGGGTCAGAATCAACAAATCTCAGATTTGGAAAAAGAAATGCGGGGATAGGTGATCACACTCCATGAATTTGCAGCTTTCATCCATAAGCGGGCTGGGTCTGCTTCTTCTTTGCGGATATCTCTTTGGCCAGCTGGCAAGGATTTTGAAACTCCCTGCTCTTATCGGGTATCTTTTTGCAGGCGTGCTGCTTGGAAAATCAGGCCTGCATATCTTTAATACACATCAACTGGAACAGTTGAGTTTTATCCCCTCTCTCTCCCTTGGCTGTATTGCCTTTCTTATCGGTTCAGAATTACAACTCAAATCCCTTAGAAAACTGGGTAACGGAATCTTTGTGGTTCTTCTGGCAGAATCATTTATGGCCTTTATTCTGGTTAGCGCAGCCATCTTTCTTTTTACCCAAAACCTTCCACTTTCACTTCTTTTGGGGTCTCTTGCTCCTGCCACAGCTCCAGCCGGTACAGTGGCTGTAATTCAGGAATACAGAGCAAAAGGAACGCTTACTAAAGCACTGTATATCATAGTTGCCTTTGACGACGCACTTGCTGTAATTATTTTCGGTTTTGCACTGGCTGTTGCCAAATTCATGCTGAGTACAAGTACGGATATGGCGACAGTATCCATCCTTACCGAGCTTTGGAAGCCGTTACAGGAAATAGCTTTAAGTCTTCTGCTGGGGGCTGCAATCGGAGGCTTTTTTTCCTGGATAATTCGTAAAACAAATGATGGAAAAGACAAACTAATCATTCTCTTCTGTGCAGTTTTTTCTGGTGTAGGAATTGCTGAACGGTATCACCTCTCCCCCATTATTGTCTGCATGACGGTTGGTTTTCTGTTTACCAATATCTGTGAAAAATCAATCATCATTCAAACAAGAGCGGTAACAAAACAGGTGATGGGATTTCTTTTTGTGCTCTTTTTCGGAATGGCAGGTCTGCATCTTGATCCGACATTACTCCCGGATCTGGGACTAATTGGCCTCATATACATCGTTGCCAGAAGTGCCGGAAAACTAATCGGGGCATGGTCAGGTGCATTTACCATGAAGATGTCCGTTACCGAACGCCGTTATCTGGGTATGGGGCTTCTCTCTCAGGCCGGAGTAGCCATAGGCCTTGCCCTGCTTGTCACACAGGAGCTCTCCCATATTCCAGGTGCTGAAATAGTTGGTTTGCAAATACTGTCCGTTATTACTGCCACGTCCATCGTCTTTGAGATAATCGGCCCCATTGCGGCAAAATATGCCCTGATAAAAACCGGAGACATAGAACAGGATTAGAATGTGAAACAGAAAAAACTCTCCGCCACTGTTGCGGAATTTATAGAGATTTCACACGAAAGAAAACTTGACCGGGTTTCTGCGGATGCTGATATAAGAGAAATCATCAGCACTATGGCAGACACCGAGCATGCTCGTCTTCTATACGTGGTGAATAAAGAACAGAAATTATTAGGTGTTATTTCAACAGGACATCTTGCCAGAAACCTGCTTATGCACATGCAGGGGCCAGAACTTGATAATCTGTGCCTGATTAATTCAATCACTTCGGAGACTGCTGTTGATTTTATAGACAGGCCGCTTATGACAACATATCTTTCAGAAACAATGGAATCGATCTTAAAACGGATGATTGCAGCAAATATTAAGGAGATTCCAATACTGGATAATCAGGGACATCTGGTGGGGAACATAACACTGATGGATATACTACATATTTGCGCGGACGATATCCTTTCTTCCTGAAGGACTTCTAAGCAGCCATCCGGGAAGAAAACAAATCGATCAGCCAGTGGCACAAGGGCAACTGCCACTGCTTTTACAGGGAGGTGCTGCAGGGGTAGTACTTTTCTCAGAACTTGTTTTACTTTTCTTCTCTGCTTTTTCAGGTTTGGCAGACGAATAGCCATCTGCGTACCAGCCCCCACCTTTTAACTGAAAAGAACTTCTGGACATAATTTTTTTCACAGGCCCGCCACAATCAGGACATTCCTGTAAAGGATCATCAGCCATACGCTGCTGCACTTCATGCACAACTTCACAGGCTGGACATTCATATTCGTAAACTGGCATTTTAAACTCCGTTTATGGACTTCTTTTTATACTCTGGGAAGGAATCAATCTGCTGTTATTTAGACTCGACACTGATGTTATTGTAATGCGTGTTTTCAGCATGTCAACACCTCACACAAAAAGTGTTTCGCCAACCGAGTCTCCTTGACTTTTATAGCTGTCGATATACTATCAGGCAATTACTGAGAACGCACAACAAACACACAAACAAGAACAAAGCAGATAAATGATAGGTATTTTTGATTCAGGAATCGGAGGAATGACGGTTGCCCGAGCTGTTGAACAACTTCTCCCCGATCATCCGCTGATTTATTTTGGGGATATTGCACGAACTCCGTATGGCCCTAAAAGTCCGGAAACAATTGTTAATTACTCCATTCGCAATACGGAATTTCTGCTGGAGAAAGGAGCTACACTTATTATCATTGCCTGCAATTCTGCGTCCTCAGTTGCAACCACAGCCCTTCGCGAACGTTTCCAGGTTCCCATTATTGAAGTAATCAGCCCTGCTGTTGAAAAGGCAGTAAGGATCAGCAAAAGCGGACGTATTGGCATTATCGGCACTAAAGCCACGGTAAAGAGTAAGGTCTATCAGCAGAAAATCCAAAAGAAAGCCCCGGATTTTGAAGTGTTTTCCACGGCCTGCCCCCTGCTTGTACCACTGGTTGAAGAGGGCTGGCTAAATAAACGGGAAACAAAAATGATCATCAGACGCTATCTGCATCCTTTAAAAGACAAACAAATAGACACGTTGGTACTTGCCTGTACCCACTATCCGCTATTAACGGAACTTATTCAGGCACGAATCGGCAAACGAGTGCAACTGATTGATTCTTCCATCGAAACTGCTCACTACACAAAAACGTACCTTGAAAAACATCCGGATCTTGTTTCCCCTGAGCCGGGTGCCAGCCACACATATTACACATCTGACAGTACCGAAACAGCCAGAAAAGTAGCCAATTATATTTTTAATCGTCCCATGGAGCTAATTGTTGCATGAAATCCTTATTCGTACATAGCAAATTCGCATTTTTCTTACTTATCCTGATTCTCTCTTTTAGTGTCAGCAGTCAGGCAGAAACAGCCGTGGAAGCTGCCACAAGATTACAAAATAAATACGACACCATCCAATCTCTGAACTTTGATTTTGTGCAGCAAACACGAGGCCAACTCACCGGACGCCCAAAAACTGGCCGTGGACATGCCTATTTTGTCAAGAATACAACGCCTGGAAAGATGCGGTGGAACTATTCTGACCCGGACAGACAGGTTCTGGTCAGTGATGGCGAAACATTTTCCATGTATTTTGAATCGTTGCAGCAGATGATCGTCACCCCAGCCACTACCCTTGAGCAGGATCTCACCTATTCATTTTTCACCGGAAGCGGAAACCTGGTGGCAGATTTTGTTATAACGGATGGTGAGCACAAGGTGACCAACCCTGAAGAACAGACTGTTATTATCAAACTAACGCCTAAAATAAAACAGACACAGGTTGCCTCCATTCAACTCTGGATCACCAAAGATTCGCTTATCAGACGAATTGAGATACTTGACCTGTTTGATACTGTTACTGTTCTTAATTTTTCGAATTTACAGGTAAACGCTATGGATCTTAACGATACGGCAATGCTTGAAAAACTGTTCTCCTTCGCTCCTCCGGAAAATACAGAAATAATTCAGCAGTGATGCATAATTCAGAACCGGCAACATTTCGTATTGGCCTCGCCTCAATGCCATGGTCAATCTTTAACAGACCATCCATCCAACTGGCAGCGCTAAAAGCATATCTTGACCGGAACAGCGACTACCAGACAGATCTTTTTCATCCATACCTGCAAGTTGCCGCAAATATTGGTGCAGAACATTATCATTTTCTGGCCCTAAACAGCTGGGCAGGAGAAGCACTGTATGCCCCTCTGCTCTTTCCCGGGCAATATGCTGCTGCCGAGAAATTGTTTTATAAGGAATGTAAAAAGAACCCGGTTTTACAAAACCTTAACTTTCAAGCCTGCCTCAACGCATTACAACAGAGCCTTGATCAGTGGATCGACTCTTCAGACTTTACGAAATATTCGCTCTTTGGCTTCTCTATCTGCTTCAATCAACTGTTGGCAACTCTCACGGCCGCTAAACGCCTAAAAGAAGTACAGCCGAACTTGCCTATTGTGATCGGTGGGTCAGGCTGCGTTGGTGAAATAGGATCATCTCTTCTGAAGAATTTTGACCAGATCGATTACGTAATAAACGGTGAAGGTGAAGACGCACTCCTGCAACTGGCTGGATGTCTGGATAAGCAACATGACAATTCATCACTCCCCTCCACAATTCTCCCTAAAGGAGCAATCCACAAATACGATTGTGCCAAAGGTATTAGCGATCTGAACAGCCTTCCTGTTCCAGATTACCAACCATATTTTAAAGAGATGCAGGAGAGTTTTCCAGACAACAATTTTATCCCTGTACTTCCCCTGGAGTTTTCCCGGGGCTGCTGGTGGAATAAATGTAAATTCTGTAATCTCAATCTGCAGTGGCGTGGATATAGAAAAAAATCCGCGGCAACTCTTGTGCAGGAAGTCAGACAACAGGCCAAACGTCATCAGTGCCTTGATTTTTGTTTTACAGATAATGCACTGCCGCCCCAAGAGACTGACACCTTTTTTCAGGAGCTTTCAACACTTGATACAGACTTTGATTTTTTTGCAGAGCTGCGGGTTATCACAAAACCTGACGTCCTCAAATCTTACCGACAAGGTGGGCTGACATCCATTCAGGTGGGGATCGAATCACTCTCCTCCAGTTTACTGAAAAAAATGGAGAAAGGAACCCGATGCATCGAAAATATTGCGGCCATGCGCCAGAGTGCAGAGGCCGGAATCACACTTGACGGGAATCTTATTTGTGAATTTCCGGGAAGCAGTAACGAGGAAGTCAAAGAAACCCTGACAAACCTGGATTTTGTGCTCCCTTTTACCCCGCTTTCCAGCGCCAGCTTTTTTCTTGGTCATGGCTCGCCAGTGGCAAACAACCCAAAAGCTTATGGAATCACAGCCATCATTCAACACAAAAAGAATCAAAAGCTGTTCCCTGCTGAACTTTTGCAAAACATGTGTATGCTCATAAAAGGCTACCGTGGCGATAAAGCAAAACAGCAAAAACTCTGGAAACCGATTCATAAAAAGATTAAGCAGTGGCAGGACTTTCACAAAAACAGAAACAATATTCAGCCTCCACTCAGTTACCGGGATGGTGGAGATTTCCTGCTTATTCGTCAGGAACAGATAGATAACGCAACTCTTCGCCACCGTTTGCACGGGACTTCACGGAAAATATATCTCTTTTGCCGTAGTATCAAAAGTATTCAGGAAATCCAAAACGAATTCCCACAAATTAAGAAGGTGACTTTACTTACTTTCCTAAATGATCTGGCGGCTAAGAAAATCCTCTTCACAGAAGATGATCTATTTCTTGCCCTCGCTATTAAACCTTAGTATTATCTTCGTTTCCGTTATACGTAGTAAGAAAGTATTATTTCAAATAACCAAAACATCAGGAACATGCCATGAGTGACAGCTTTGCAGAACTTTTTCAGGCTAGCGAATCCAAGCCTTTACGTCGCCTCAAACGCGGCGAAAGAATCAAAGCCACCATTGTTGGCCTTAGCAACGAATCTATCTTTCTCGATATTGGCGGAAAGAGTGAAGGCGTGCTCCACGCAACGGAAATGACAGATGATAACAGTGAAGTTACTGCCGTGATCGGTGACTCCATAGAGGTGTATTACCTGCAATCTAAAAACGGTGAACAACTCTTTACCATCTCCATCGGTTCCGGTAAAAATGCCGAACACCTGGAAGAAGCCTTTCGCAGTCAGATCCCCGTTGAAGGTACCGTAAAAGAAGAGATCAAAGGCGGTTTTGAAATCACCCTTGGTGGTTCCATTCGTGCCTTTTGCCCCTACTCACAGATGGGACTGAGACGTGTGGAAGATGCGGCAGCCGAATACGTTGAAAAACAGCTCACATTTCTTATCACCCGTTTTGAAGAAAATGGCCGGAACATCGTGGTCTCAGCCCGTGCCATCCTTGAGCTGGAACGTGAAGAGATGCGTGAGAAATTAAAAGAGACACTGGCAGAAGGACAAACTGTGGCAGGTGAAATCACCTCCATCCGTGATTTTGGTGCATTTGTTGATATCGGTGGTGTGGATGGGCTGGTACCCATTTCAGAAATTGGCTGGAGTCGTGTGGAGAATATCAACGACTATTACACTGTCGGCCAGAAGATTAATGTCCTCGTCAAAAAACTGGACTGGGATGCCGACCGAATCACCCTCAGTATCAAAGAAACCCTCGAAGATCCATGGGAAGAAGCCGCTGCAAAACTAAGCAGTGGTACAATCATTACCGGAACGGTTGTAAGACTGGCGCCCTTTGGCGCATTTGTAAACCTTGAAGCCGGTGTTGACGGCCTTGTCCATATTTCAAAACTGGGTAAAGGCAGACGTATTAATCACCCCCGTGAGGTCCTTGAAGAAGGACAGGAACTTGAAGTGCAGGTAGAGAGTGTTGATACCATAGAAAAAAGAATTAGCCTGGCACCTTCCGATTACGAAAGCCCTGAGGATGATCAGCAGAAAGAAGCAGGCATCGTCAAGGATTTCCAAAAGAGCAGTAAAGAAACTACCGGTGGGTTTGGTACATTTGGAGATCTGCTAAAAGCAAAGCTTGCTGAAGATCGTAGCA
>JAOZLM010000047.1:0-1775 GCA_029934815.1 Desulfocapsa sp.
GTGTATATTGGGTCGTTATCTATTGCAAGTGGTCTGGTCGCTTTTGCTGTATGGAGCATGTTGAAAAAACATCTTAAAATTTCACAGGTTGTTGAAGGGTCGGTTTAACGTAACATATGGCAAAACTTCAGGACATAATGACAGCGCCAGTACTCGCGCTATCTCCCGATAAAACGGTGAGCCATGCTCTTTCTATTATGGAGCGTGAAAAACTCAGTGCTCTTATCGTTGCCGAAGAGAATAAACCCGTTGGGATTTTTACCGAACGAGCATTAATCCAGATACGAGCCGGAGGGGTGATAGATTATTCCTGGCCCATTTATAAGGTTATGAGCAGCCCGGCCTTAACCGCTTCTGTAGACATGGATTACCGTGAAGCGTATCAACTTTTATTACAACACAGATTTCGTCATCTGGTTGTTACAGATCAGGACGGTTTGCTGGTCGGGATTATGACTGGGACTGATTTCCTTGCCCACCTTGGCCTTGAATACTTTATGGAGTTTCGAAGCGTCGGTCAGGTAATGAGCAGGGATATTGTTTCTCTGCGACCGACCGTATCAGTGTTTACAGCAATGAAGCTGATGAATGAACGTCGTATCAGCTCGTTGCTTATTGAAGAGGGTGGCATTCCCTTGGGTATCATCACTGAGCGGGATTTGTTGCGTTTGATTCGATCTAAAAAAGATTTAACACAAATGGCTCTTCAGGAAGTGATGAGTTCACCTGTGCAAACGGTTTTCTCAGATGTTTCAAGTCACGATGCCGCAAAGATACTCACAAAAAATAAACTTCGCCGTCTGGTTGTAACGAACAGTGGTGGTAAGTGTGTTGGCATTATCACTGAAACAGATATGGTAAAAGGCTTGCGTACTAGCTACACCGATCATCTGAAAGGTGTTATTAAACAGCAGGATCTACAACTAAAAGAAGTGAAACAGCAGATGGAGGAAAAAGCAATCCTCGATAGTATGCTGCAGTCCACCGGAGATACGGTAATCTCTATTATGGATCCTGATTTGAACATCCTTATTCATAATCAGGCAGCTGCAATCCTCTATGGTGGTGTTGCAGATAAACTTATCGGCTTGAATGCTGTGGAGTTACATAAAGATGTTGCAGATCACCGACAGTTTAAAAGTGCAGTCTCTGCTGCTGACCAGAAAGGCCGACATGAATTTGTGATGGAGCAACAGGTCGAAGGGGAGATATGTTATTTCGCGACGACGGTTTTTTGTATTCGTGATCAGGATGCCCGAAAGAACGGCTTTGGTCTGATTGCTCAAAATATTACAGCACAACGAAAAGCAGTGCTTGCTCTTGAGCATAAAAAGAAAGAAGCAGAAGATGCGAACATTGCCTTGCAGGTCATGCTAGATCAGCACACCAGAGCAAAAGAAAGTATTGAAGAACAAATTTCCATCAGATTGCAGGAGTTTGTAAATCCTTATCTTGATCTGCTCAGGCAATCAGTAAATAATGAGAAACAGACTGAAACACTACGAATAATTGGAGCACATATCGATTCCATCACTCGCCAGTTTTCACCTCAGGCAAGAAAAATCATGCTTAAACTCTCCCCACGAGAAACTATGATTGCAGATCTTGTAAGGCAGGGGAAAACCAGCAAAGACATTGCAGACCTGCTCCATATTTCGCTGCGCACCGTTGAGACCTATCGTAATAATCTTCGTAAAAAACTGGGCATTAACAAAAAGAAAATCAGTTTACGAACGTATCTGATTGCTGATTTTGATGATGTTTCTTAAATAGCC
>JAOZLM010000047.1:1875-11157 GCA_029934815.1 Desulfocapsa sp.
AATCAGTTTACGAACGTATCTGATTGCTGATTTTGATGATGTTTCTTAAATAGCCCCCCCCTCACGATAATACGGTAATGGCTAGCGTAGTTTTCCCGTATTTTTTCCGTATTGACCCTTGCCTCCTAATAGAGGATATTCCCTCTGTATCTAAATCTATTATAAAAACTTCTGAGGTCTGTGAATTTGATGGACCATCAGGGGCAACCACCAGCAGGAGAGGGGAGTTATGGCAACAAAACCAAAAGCTACAAGTGGGAAGGCAACTGCAGCTACGGCCAGCCAGGATAAAAAACCGGTGAAGAAAACAAAGTCTGAGGCAAGTAGTAAGAAAATTCTAAAACCTGTAAAGTTATCTGATAACAAGAAAGTTGCTGCCAAGAGAAAAAGAGGCAAAAAGGCAAAAACCTGCAAAAGTAAAAATCCCTCAACGGTATGTTACAAAAAGAAGGATGTTTCCCTTAAGCAATTGCTCAATGACTATGAAGAATTGAAAAAAGGCTCTCCTTCGCTAAATAAGTTCCAGAAGAAAGCTATTCGTCGATATCATCGTGAAGAGGCTCTAAAACCTTATCAGGCTGAACTCATCAGAATGCAGAAGTGTCTGGAAAAGAGTAATCGCCGGATGATTATTCTTTTTGAAGGTCGTGATGCTGCCGGGAAAGGTGGTACCATTCGTCGTGTAACTCGCTATATGAACGAGAAACATTACCGGGTTGTTGCAATGGCAAAGCCCACCGAATATGAAAAAACCCAATGGTTTTTCCAGAAATATATTGCCCAGCTTCCACGTGGTGGTGAAGTGGTGCTCTTTGATCGTTCCTGGTATAACCGTGCAGTTGTGGAACCGGTGTTTGGCTTTTGTACAAAGGAGGAATATAAAAATTTTATGCAGGGAGTTGTTGGCTTTGAGAAGGATTTGGTTCGGCAGGGAACCATATTTGTGAAATTGTACTTTTCCGTTGTGAAAGGTGAGCAGGCCAAACGTTTTAAAAGACGTAAAAGTGACCCGTTACGACAGTGGAAACTTTCAGAGATTGATGTGCAGGCACAGGACAGATGGGATGACTTTACTACCCAGAAGTATGAGATGCTGAAAAAAACGCATACCAATATTGCACCCTGGACTATTATTCGATCAAATAACAAACATGAAGCACGTGTGAATGCCATGAAGGTTATTTTGAATGCGGTTCCTTATGATAGAGGAAGTAGTGATCTTGATTTTGTGCCGGATCCAGCCATTGTTATTTCCGGATCACGGGAAAAAGAGATAATGGATGCACAGCGCATTAAATTAGGAAGCTTCACAGGCTAAATGGATTTGTAAAAAGGCTTCATCTTCTTCGTTACTGCAAAATTATAATCATTACGACGTACTTGAGTACGACGGAATAATTATAATTTTGCGTGCCTCGAATATGAAGCTTTTTACAAACCCATTGCGGATTTTGTTTTGTTTAAAAACAACAATAATTAAAAATAATTAATAGAGGTGTCGTTATGGGTCAGAAAGTGGATAAGAAAAAGAAACCGGTAAAGCTTGCAGAAGGTACTGCAATCAGAAATGTAGATTCAAAAGAAAGTAAAAAACGTCAGGCGGTATGGATTAAGAAGTGGCATCTGGAGTATGAAGAAGATCTTCGTGTTCTGCAGATTGAGCTTATGAAAATGCAACAATCCATGCAGGCAAGTGGTAAAAGGGTTCTGGCGATATTCGAAGGACGTGATGCTGCTGGAAAGGGTGGTACTATCAAGCGTATTATCGCGCATCTCAACCCCAGAAGTTATAACGTGGTGGCGCTTGCCAAGCCAAATGAAACAGAACTTAGTCAATGGTACTTCCAGCGTTACACATCCCATCTGCCAACAGCAGGGGAATTTACCATATTTGATAGAAGTTGGTACAATCGTGCAATGGTTGAACCAGTCATGGGCTTTTGCAGCGACGAGCAGAATAAGCGCTTTTTGAAAGATGTTCCCATGCTTGAGGAGCTGCTGGTAAAAGATGGCATCACTCTTTTTAAGTTTTATTTTTCTGTTTCCAAAGATGTACAGAAAGAGCGATTTGATTCAAGAAAGCATGATCCGTTGAAGCAGTATAAGTTGTCACCAGTTGATAATCTCGCTCAAAAATACTGGAATGAGTACGCCATTCGTAAGTTTCAGATGTTATCTGAAACAAATCGAACCCTGGCACCATGGACTGTTGTTCGTTCTGATAATAAGAAAATGGCGCGGATTAATTGCATTAAGCATATCCTCAGTAATATGGATTATGAGGGTAAACTTCCGCTAAAACAGCTGCACCCTGATCCTAAAATTGTTATCTCAGGAATTGAAGAATTACGTCATATGGAAAAAAATCTGATGACACCCGATAAACTGCATGGGTAACTTCTGTTCGTAATCTTGATGGATTCGTAAAAACTCTTCATCTTCTTCGTTACTGCAAATTTCATATCATTTCAACGTACCTTAGTACGCCGAAATAATATGAAATTTCCGTGCCTCGAACATGAAGTTTTTTACAAACCCATCTTGGTTTTGGACTTTTTACGAGTCCATCCATCTTTGCTTGCTTGCATCCTGTAAGTAAGCAGAGATTGTCCTTTTATTTTTTTCCACCCAACTGTTTTCTTTGCAAATAAATATATTTTTAGTCGTATGAAAGATTCCCCTTGATTTTGTGCATAATGCCATTATATTTTTGTGTAATGGCACGTTACTTGACATTTTGGTGTCGCAATACTAACTGGAGAAAACATAATGAAAATAGCTATTTCTGCAACAGAAGGAAGTCTTGACGCACAAGTGGATCAACGCTTTGGCAGGGCTGCATGGTTTCTATTAATTGAAACACAAACAGGCGAGTTACTCGAGGCAATTGATAACACTACAGGAAAAGAAGCTGCTCATGGAGCAGGGATATCTGCTGCTGCACTGGTAGCCGATAAAGGTGTGCAGGCAGTGTTAACTGGCCGGGTTGGCCCAAAAGCAGAACCGATTCTTCAAAAGGCAAAAGTACAGATTGTAAATGATATCAGTGGTAGCGTTCTGGATGCTGTGACTGGTTTTGGCCAAGGAAAACAAGCTGTTCCTACCGCAAATACCCAACAAGACAATACATCACAAAATTGTAACAATGACGGTTGCGGTGGCGGAGGCGGTGGTGGCCGTGGTATGGGACAGGGAAAAGGACAGGGAAGAGGAATGGGTCAGGGGCGCGGACAGTGTCGCAGGTAACACAGGAGATTTAGGATGCAAATAGCAGTGGCAAGTGGGAAAGGTGGAACCGGTAAAACTACGGTTTCCACTAGTTTAGCACTTAGTTGTGATACGGCCGTACAATATCTGGATTGCGATGTGGAGGAACCAAACGGCCATATTTTCTTAAATCCAAAATTTGATCACAGCGAAGTGATAACCGCAATAATCCCTGAATTGGACGAAGAAAAATGTACGGCCTGTGGAAAGTGCAGGGATATCTGCAACTATAACGCAATTGCCCAGTTTGGTGAAAATGTGATGATTTTTCCTGAGATGTGCCATTCGTGTCTTGGTTGTTTCAGGGTCTGTGAAGATGATGCCCTGATTTCTGCCACTCGTGAACTAGGTGTTCTTGAGTCAGGAATGGCAGGCGATATCGAATTTGTGCATGGTACAGTACGGATTGGTGAGGCCATGGGTGTTCCCCTGCTAAAGGCCGTGAAGAAAAAAGCTGATCCGGAAAAAATAACAATTATTGATGCACCTCCCGGTACATCCTGTTCTTTTGTTGAGAGTATTAATGGTGCTGATTATGTCATTCTGGTCACTGAACCAACACCTTTTGGGTTGCATGATTTAAAACTTGCAGTTGAAGTCCTACAGAATTTCAATATACCAGGCGGGATAATAATCAATCGATCCGATCTGGGTGATGATAAGGTGCAAGCCTTCTGTAAAGAGCAAAATCTTCCCGTTCTTATGGAAATACCTTTCCAGAGGAAAATTGCAGAAGGGTATGCCAGGGGTGTGAATTTAATCGATACAGTTCCTGAATTACGAAAAGATTTTAATGATGTGCTGTCTCGTTTGATAGCCGAAAGAGTATGAGGACTATTTTCCCATGAAAGAAATATTAGTGTTGAGTGGTAAGGGCGGCACAGGAAAAACGTCCATAATCGGCTCTTTTGCTCACCTTGCAAAATCAAAGGTGATGCTCGATTGTGATGTTGATGCCTCAGATTTACATTTGCTTTTGTCTCCCACAACAGTTGAGGAGCATGAGTTTATAGCAGGTGTTAAAGCACGTGTTGAAACAGATAAATGTACGGCTTGTGGGCTGTGTGAGGAGTTGTGCCAGTTTGAATCAATAAACATGGAAGAAACAGCTGTTATATCCAAATTGTCCTGTGAAGGCTGTGGCGTTTGCGCTCATTTCTGCCCGGAAGATGCAATAAGGCTCGACGAAAATCATTGCGGAACCTGGTATATTTCAGACACTGATTATGGTCCTTTTGTTCATTCACAGCTTTTTGCAGGAGAGGAAAATTCAGGAAAGCTGGTGTCACATATTAAGAATGAAGCACGAAAAGTGGCTGAAAAAACAGGTGCAGAGCTTATTCTTATTGATGGTTCACCCGGTGTGGGTTGTCCTGTAATTGCTTCTCTTTCAAATGTGGATATGGTGCTTGCGGTCACTGAACCTTCCCAGTCCGGTAAGCATGATCTTGAGAGAATTCTCGAACTTGCTGAGCATTTTAAGATTGTTACCAAGCTCTGCATCAATAAGTGGGATCTTCACACCGAGCTCAGTGATGAAATTGAACTGATGGCTGAAAAACGAAATGTTGAGGTTCTTGGTAAAATTCCTTTTGATCCGGCAGTCATAGAGTGTCAAATTCAGGGTATTCCGGTTACTGCCAGTGAGTCAAGTCTTGCTGCGTATTCAATAAAGGATTTGTGGAAAAAGTTACAGGATAGTGTTGCTGCTTTGCCTGCGAAGAAGGCAGTATCCCTGTAGGAATGTTCTGACCAGATAAAATAAATATATTCAATCGGTCCCATTGTCATGGGAACAAAGGCTTTCCTGATTACCACTAAAGCTCAGCCACCGCCTCAGTCATTCCGGACTTGATCCGGAATCTCATCGGAACTAGCTGTTTTTACAAGATTCCGGATCAAGTCCGGAATGACGGAATCGTAGAAAACGAACAAAACTGAGGTTCGATGGTAATCAAGAAGGTTTTGGCTCAGATTTTCTTGTGTAGGTACTATTTATGTAGTACTATTTTGTGCATTAGCACTTTATTGGGATGACACTAAGGAGACCTTAGAAGAAATGTATACTATACAACCTATTGTAATGGGGACGAAAGTATTTGATAAAGGTATGATGACCTACCAGCATGATTATGGGAAACCCTACACGATCCCAATATACAGCTGGTTGATCAAAGGCGGAGAAAAGACAATTCTGGTTGATACCGGCGAGATGCACCCTGTGCAATCTGAAGACAGGGAAGAGGCCATTGGTGGAAAGATTTATACCTTTGAAACTGGTCTCGCCAAACACGGATTGAAAGGGGAGGATATTGATGTGGTTATCCATACTCACCTCCATTCAGATCACTGCGAAAATGATTATAAATGTGAAAACGCAAGGTTCTATATTCATGAAAAAGAGCTTGAAACCATAAAAAATCCCCACCCTCTTGATTATCGTTATGTGGAAGATTTTATCTTCGAAATAGAGCAGAATAATCAGATCGAAACGGTAAACTGTGATTGTGAGTTGTTTCCCGGAATCAGCGTAATGCATACACCTGCCCATACACCTGGTGGTATGACTGTTTTTATTGATACGGCAAAAGGTAAAACAGCAATCACCGGCTTCTGTGTAATAAGAGAAAATTTTGAGCCGCCTGTGCAGATTAAGGCTATGGAAATGGAAGTAATACCTCCAGGAACAAATATAGACAGTTATAAGGCTTATGATATGATGTTGGCTGTACGTGAGCGAGCTGATTTTATCATTCCCCTGCACGAGCCCGAATTTGCAAATGGCACAGCGATCTGAATAACGAGAGCTGTGAGAAAATAGAATTTAAAAAAATGGAGAACGTATGAGCGCAATAGTGATTTATTCATCTAAGAGTAATAATACCAAAAAAGTGGCAGAAGCAGTGGCCGAACAACTAGGATGTGAAAGCAAGCCCGTGAAGGAAGCTGGAGATATTTCAGGATATGATACTGTAGCAGTTGGCTTCTGGTACCAGGCTGGTCAGCCTGATCCTGCGAGTCAGGAATTTCTGGCAACACTTGCCGGGAAAAAAGTGTTTTTATTTGGCACCCATGGTGCTGCTGTTGGAACTCCTCCTGCTGAAAACGGGATGCTGAAGGCAAAAGAGCTGGCAAAAGATGCTGATATTATCGGAACTTTCAGTTGTCCCGGTGAAGTTGGTGAAAAAGTACTGAAAATGGCTGCTGCTAAAGATCCACAACCACCCTGGCTTGCAGCTGCGCCTGATGCTAAAGGGCATCCGGACGCTGCTGATATTGCGGCTGTGAAAGCAGCGGTGAAAGCTGCTCTGTAGTTTTATTCTTACCACTTCCCATCTCACCAACACTTTTATAGAATCATATCCCGGAGGGTTCTGTAAAAGTGTCGCTTTGCTACCCATCCTTTGTGTTAATAGATATCTGTCTGTAACAATATCACTTAATCGCTGTATAAAATGAAAATACCAGTTATCCGTTTGATCTTGCTGATTTAGATATTGACGTGATATGGTAAAGTCATAAGTTGTATTTCTTATGAAGAAAAATGCTCAATAAAGTATCCGGAGAGTATAAACTATTTTCTCGATCATCCTCAAAAAACTTCTGGCTGCATGTACTGACCTCCTTCCCATTGTTCTGGTGATTGCTTTTTTCCAGACTGTTGTTATTCGCCAGCCTTTACCCCAAATGGGAGAAGTCCTTTTTGGTAGCCTGCTTATCGTACTCGGGCTTACTCTCTTTATCCAAGGCCTTGAAATGGGGCTCTTCCCCATAGGTGAAGCCATGGCCCAGGCACTTGCCCGAAAAGGAAGTCTTTTCTGGCTACTTGCTTTTGCTTTTGCCCTAGGATTTTCAACCACCGTTGCAGAACCTGCTCTTATTGCTGTGGCTGCGAAGGCGGCTGATATCGCAGGGCGAGGTGGATTGATTGATCCGGGTGTGGAATCCCTTGCACAATACGCTTTTGGGCTCCGTATGTCTGTTGCGTTTTCAGTTGGCCTTGCCATTCTGATTGGTGTAATGCGCATCTTACGCGGGTGGCCAATCCATTATCTGATCATTGGCGGGTATGTACTTGTTATGTTGATGACTATTGTTGCCCCTAAGGAAATAATTGGGATTGCTTACGACGCCGGAGGTGTTACCACATCAACAATTACTGTTCCCCTTGTTGCTGCCTTAGGAGTGGGGCTTGCTTCAACGATTCGTGGTAGAAGTCCTTTAACTGATGGTTTTGGCCTTATCGCCTTTGCTTCTCTGCTCCCCATGATTTTTGTTATGGGATACGGGCTGATTGTTTTCAGGTGAAAACGCTAGGTTATCTTATGGAATTTATAAAAGAATTTAGTGGAATACTACTTGCTACATGCAGAGATGTTTTGCCCATCGTAATTCTGATCGTTGTTTTTCAATTGCTGGTACTTCGCCAGAAAATTCCTCATTTGCGTCGTCTTGTTATTGGTGGTATTTATGTGGTTATTGGCCTTGCTCTTTTTCTTGCAGGTCTTGAGAAAGCATTGTTCCCGTTGGGGAAAATCATGGCGACACAGCTTTCTGACCCTGAATTTTTATATGGAACAACAGAAATTATAAGTCATGCTGACTGGACAGCCTACGGTTGGGTTTATCTGTTTGCCGCAATGATTGGTTTTGCAACCACCATTGCCGAGCCTTCTCTTATCGCTGTGGCATTTAAGGCCAATGAGGTGTCTGCCGGTACGATATCCACCTGGGGCTTACGAATCACAGTTGCCATTGGTGTGGCTTTTGGTATCAGTCTGGGGACGTTTCGCATAGTTAGTGGAACACCGCTTTATCTTTATATTCTGGTGGGATACGTTATAGTTATAATCCAAACTATATTTGCCCCCAAAAGTATTGTCGCACTGGCTTATGACTCTGGTGGAGTCACCACATCCACCGTAACCGTACCGTTGGTCGCTGCTTTAGGGCTTGGTCTGGCCAGTACGGTTCCTGGTAGAAATCCCGCACTAGATGGCTTTGGGTTGATTGCCTTTGCAAGTCTTTTCCCGATAATTGCAGTTATGGGCTATGCACAATTGATGGACTGGAAAACAAAACGCGGAAAAAAATAATGGAGAAAACAGATGCGCTTTAAACTCATTTTATCCTCGGTGAAAACAGATATAACAGATACGATCGTGGATGCTGCGAAGGGTGCCGGAGCAACAGGTGCAACAATTATCCCTGCAAGAGGGACTGGCATTCATGAGGCGAAGAGTTTTTTTGGTCTGTCGCTGGAGGCACAGACTGATATTGTTATGCTCCTGGTGGAAGAGCACCGTGTTCGTGAGATTCTTGATGTGATAAAAGAAAGTGGCGAGTTTCATAAACCCGGAACTGGTATTGCTTTTGTCCTTCCCGTTGAGCATGTTGTTGGTCTGGAAAGCCAGATGGAACGCTTTGAAGAAGAAGTTCGTGAGAGCTATTTCTAGATTTTTAACTTTTCTTTTTGTACTTATAGCATTGGAGAAAGTATGCAATTCGATAAAAAATCAATAATACGAGCAAAAGATGTCGCAAATAAAGGGATTGTGACTATTGATGGAATGGCTACAGCTCAGGAAGCAGCCGCATTGATGAGAACTGAACAGACAAGATATCTCCTTGTTGAAAAACGTCATGAAGATGATGCCTGGGGAATGGTTGTTGTGCAGGATTTTATTAAGGGTGTTCTCGTGGCCGGACGTTCACCGCTTGAGGTTAATATTTATGAAATAATGACTAAGCCGGTTATTACGGTGCCAGCTGAGATGGATATTCGCTATGTTGCACGGTTGCTTTTTCGCGCAGGTATTCGCAGAGCGCCTGTTGAAGAAAATGGAGAACTCATTGGAATGATTTCTCTCTCTTCACTCATCCTTGAGAATGAGATTTTTTAAAAAATCAAATTGATTCTTGAATAAATATCCTGACTGCAGGAGTCAAAACTGTAACAATAAAAAAAACTCCTGCTCACCGGTAAAGGCTTGTGAGCAAGAGTTGTAAGAGGAG
>JAOZLM010000296.1 GCA_029934815.1 Desulfocapsa sp.
TGCTTAATGATTTGATAAGTCCAATCTGCAGATAATCCAAGACCTTTATTGAGATCACCTTCCAGGCCGAGAAAACGTCTTTTAACTGGATCTTTAGTGGTTTTGCGAATCTCATCAACATTTTTGGAAGTAATACCCAGTTCTTCTGCTTCAACAAGGGCTGCAAAAGTCCATTTAACTACATTGGCCCAGGTACTGTCATTCTGGCGGACAGCAAAGGAGAGTGCTTCTTTTGAAATTGTCTCAGGGAGGACTACATAATCAGCAGGATTTGGTGCTGTTGAACGAGCCGCAGCCAGACCGGATCTGTCATTGGTCATTACATCACAATTTTTGTTAAAGAAAGCTGTGTTTCGCACTGATGCATCATCAAAAACAACGGGTGTCATATTCAGGCTATGCGAACGGTTAAAGTCGGTGAGATTGAGTTCAGAAGAGGTACCGGTTAAAACACAAACTGTGGCTCCCTTGAGTTCAAGTGCGGATTTAATACCACTATCTTTACGAACCATAAAACCCTGTCCATCGTAAAAATAGGTATCTAAGAAATCGAGGCCCTGGCTACTGTCTCGGGACAGAGTCCAGGTCATGCCTTTGGATAAGAGATCTCCAGCACCACTTTTAATCGATGTAAAACTCTGCGCCCATTGAACTGAGTTAAACTTCACCTTTTCTTTGTCTCCAAAAACGGCAGCAGCAACACTATGGCAGATGTCGATATCCATACCCGACCATGTGCCTTTATCATCTACTGTATAAAAACCAACAAATGAATTTCCTATGATACAGTTGAGATGACCGCGTTTTTTAACGGTATCAAATGTCGATTCAGCCGCATTAGCCTGAACCTGAGAAAACAGCATTGTACAACTGGCAACAGCTGCAACTAACAAGAATTTTGGTGTTTTTTTCATGATAAGTTCTCCTGGTAGGATTAAGAAGGATAAAATATTATTACACTATTTTAAAATGTGATAATGCAAGAGGTTCAAATCAGTTTTCTACTCTGCCGGAAACGAAAGTAGTGACATTGAGAACAATAATTTGAACCATATTTGAATAGCAAGTATTGGCATAATAATCAAGTTGCTTATTCAAATAACAAGGACTCACTCACTAGGAGCTTGTCCGAGAATAGGCATTTCGTTCAAAATCGAAGAATTTTCAAAAAATAAGCACAGCCATATATTTAATATTGCGAGCATTATTTTTTGACAATTCTGAAGAGTTTGGGCGAAAGGGCATTCTCGGACAAGCTCCTAGTGAATGATAACAACCTGGTTGTTTATCCTGGCACTTTTTTTCAAAAGGATATCGAACCCCAAAAATCCATAACACACTAATTTTACATGATATCACTAACGTCCCAACGTTTAATCGATTAATGTCAACTGGATACTTTTAGGTGCCTTCTCGTTTTTGTAAGATAGCCAAATAACAGACTGAACTAATGGAGTTTTTTCAAATACTGCAATACTCAAAATCTATAGGATTGTGTAGAAATTTTCTCTTTTTATCATCAGGTATGAATTTTCCATGAAGAAAGAGATGGCATGACAACAGTTTTAAAATTGAGTACTTTCTTATTGTCTTCGGATGGATCGACTGAAGCAGTTGATTCTTAGTCCAGATTATTTTGCACTATTCCTTTTTCAAACAACTACTTATAACCAATAATGCCAAACACTCTGGCTCATATCGGACTACAGGTTCCACTCACAAAATTCGGGCTGAAAACAGCTCCGTTACAATGGATTGTACTGGGCTGTATTATCCCTGATATCCCATGGATTTTTCAGCGTATCTTTCGCCTGATCCCGATGATTGACCCGGTGAGCCTCCGGATGTATGCTGTTTGCCAGGCCAGTCTTTTCTTCTGCTGTATTCTTTCGCTGGCCTTTGCTCTGCTGACGAAAAGAACCGTATTTATATTTCTTGTTCTTTCTGCAAATAGTCTGTTGCACCTTCTGCTGGATGCCTGTCAGATCAAATGGGGAAATGGTGTAAATCTGCTGGCACCCTTTTCCTGGCATAGCACGAGTTTTGCTTTTTTCTGGCCAGAACATCCCATAACTTACCTGCTCATCGGTTTAGGGCTTGTGGCCTGTGTCACCTACTGGCCAAAAGCAGTACAAAGCGACCTTTTTCTACAAAGACCCGGTAAAGTAAAAACAACAGGTCTGGCTTTCGCTCTTCTTTTTTATACTCTTACTCCCGTTTTATTTATTGATGCTGCATACAATGGTGATGTTCACTACAGCAGAACAATACTCGATAAACCTGAGCAAACAGGTAAAACAGTCGAAATAGACAGGGGAAGATACAAGCAACACAGCAAAACCATTGCCACCTATGCTGACAATGCGCTATCAATTAACAATCCACCCGCTGTCGAGGGGACATCTCTTTCCATCAAAGGAATCTTTGATCAGAAAAACAGCATTACGATCACAGAATATCACGAACACAAGAACCACCGTGATTACGCATCCTATGCAGGATTAATGTATATCCTGCTTCTCTGGCTGTACTCAATTATACGAATGCGAAAAAAACGTTTAGATGTTCACACGCCCTGTAACAAGCGGAACCATGCAGAAAAATAAAAAGAAAGGCCCTCTGTTTGATATTGCACAGTTCCTCCTGCTTCTTGCCATAATTTTCTGGTTTTTTAGCCGTTCTGTAGAAGATATGGGATACCATTGGCAATGGTATCAAATACCACGTTATCTCTATACTTTTGACGATGCCGGCTTTGTTGCAGGTCCTCTTTTGCATGGCCTGGGAGTGACCATGCAGATTTCAGCTGTCAGTCTGGTTTTTGCATTTTCCATAGGTCTTATTACTGCGTTACTGCGACTTTCAAATTCTGCTCCGGGAAAAGTTGTTGCACGATTATATCTTGAAATCAGCCGCAATACGCCCCTTCTTATTCAGCTTTTTTTCCTCTATTTTGTTATGGGCCCCATTCTTGGTCTGGACAGATTCTGGGCGGCGGTATTGGCACTCAGTCTTTTTGAGGGTGCTTATGCTTCTGAGATTTTTCGCTCAGGAATTGTGTCTGTGGAAAAAGGCCAGTGGGAAGCCGCTCACAGCCTGGGGTTAAGTTATAAACACGCTTACCGGCTAGTTGTTATTCCCCAGGCAATTCGCCGGGTTTTACCACCTCTTGCCAGCCAGGCCATCTCTTTAATAAAAGATTCTGCACTTGTCAGTACCATTGCCGTATATGATCTCACCATGGCAACTCAGGCTCTTATTTCCGAGACATTTCTTACCTTTGAGCTCTGGTTTACCGTGGCCCTTATGTATCTTGTGATTACAATAATACTGTCATTTCTGGTGTCCTCCCTGGAGAAACGTTTATCATCTCCCTACAGGATGGATTTGTCTTTTTGATGTAAATGCAATAGGGTATGACTCATAATAGAACTGATTACCATCAAAGCTCAGGTAATTGCAAAACCGAAAAG
>JAOZLM010000297.1 GCA_029934815.1 Desulfocapsa sp.
TTCTATTGACATGCTTGCTTTCCTTTAGTGTGCAGTCTTATTCTGTAATTTGCTTCCAAAATGCAGGTGCGATATGCTAATCTTGATTATAATTCGTGACTACAATTATAAACAAATATAATAGGGAAGCTGCTCTAATGTCATTAAAAAAACGTTTATTGAAACTGTTGTCATCCCTAAGCCTGCTGATATTTCTGCTGTTAACAGGTAATGCTGAGGCTCTTGAGCCACAGGAAATCCTGGTTCTTGCTAATGGGCAGGAACGTGCTGGAGTTGATCTTGCACGATATTATATGGAGCAGCGAGACATCCCTTCTGAAAACCTGCTGATTATCCAAACTGCTGCCAGGGAGGGAATTCCTCGTTATTATTATGATGATGAAATAGCTGAACCGGTTCGTGAATTCCTGGAAGACAAACCCGACATCAGTTGTCTACTTCTCTTTTACGGGATGCCATTACGGATTGATGGACAAGGATTGACGAAGGCAGGTGAAACGTTTCAGGAGAAAGAAAGCCATGTCGCGCGTCGTCAACGTGATCCTGTAGCATCTGTCGATTCAGAGTTAAGTCTTGTTCGTGTGCAGGATCATCCCGTGGCTGATTGGGTGCTTAATCCATTCTTTCTCCCATTTCAGACACAAAAAACACAATATAAAAAATCTCAGGTTTTAATGGTGGCACGGCTTGATGGGCCGGATGCGCAAACAGTACGCCGTCTGATAACCGATAGTCTGCAAGTTGAAAAAAAAGGATTGACCGGCACAGCTTACTTTGATGCCCGCTGGCCACAACCTGAAAACCAAAAAAAACTACAGGGCTATGCATTATATGATAATGCAATCCATGAAGCGGCAAGAATAACGGAAAAAGTGCTGCCCACTACAATCGATGCACAGGGAGCTTTATTCCAACCGGGGGATGCGCCAGCCGCAGCTCTCTATTGCGGCTGGTACAGCCTTGCTAAATATGTGGATGCCTTCGACTGGCAACAGGGGGCTGTCGCTTATCATATTGCCAGTAGTGAATGCACAACACTTAAGAGAGAAGGAAGTCAGGTCTGGTGTAAGCGTCTTCTGGAAGAAGGCGTGGCGGCCACCATCGGTCCAGTTGGCGAGCCTTACGTGCAGGCATTTCCATTTCCACAGATCTTTTTTGGTATGCTTCTGGATGGTGACTTCACTCTTGCTGAAGCCTACTTTTTGAGCCTCCCATACCTTTCCTGGAAGATGATACTGGTCGGTGATCCTCTTTATCAGCCCTTTCGGGCTCGTGGAATTTTGCCATGAAACTTGATCGGCTGTTATCCATTGTTGTCATGTTGCTCAATAGAGAAAGAGTACAGGCAAAAGATCTGGCCGATCACTTCGATGTATCCATCCGTACAATTTATCGGGATAGTTGATACTTCATGTCGGTCCCTATGAAAAAGAGGCTCTCACAGGAAAGAAATTGATAGAATATATTGATAAGCAGGGCTATGAAATTACCGGATCACATGAAGAAGTGTATTTACGTGGTCCTGGAACACCATTTTGCAAACCTGAGAATTATTACACAATTATTCGGTATCCGGTGGTCAGAAAACAAAAATGATCCTATTCACTTTCCAGACGCTTCTGTTCTTTCTCAAGGATTTGACCAAGAATAAAAGCAAGGTCTCCAACCAGTCGGATACAGTGCTTTCTGCTGCTATCCGGATTGGAGTAGTATTCTTTTACCGCATCACGATCACTCCACTCCATTTCTGTAATCTCCCGGCAGGTATTGCCGCCAAATTCTTCGGTGAGTTTATCAAATGCCTTGATCAGCTTGTGGCCGCAACCCCACATCCGTGGGTTTTCTTTCCCTTCAATGCTTCCTCTGCTGTGGAGGGCTGAAACCGCGGCCACTGCGCCAAGAAGGGTGCCGCAAACAGAACCGGAACTGGCAATACCACCGCCAAATGCGCCAACTGCTTTGATTACATTTTCATCTTCCTGCTTAATCTTTTCCAGACCCACGGTCAGGATAGCCTGACTTCAGTGGAAACGTTTTTTGAAAAGATCCATCGCCTTTTCTCGCATATCTTCGGGAGTCATGGTATTTTTCCTGTTCTTTGGTGGGTTTGTATTTGAGATTCTTTTGTCCCTTTTTACTCTTTCTGTGGGGAATTTCCAGTGATAGATACACATAGCCATATTGATTTACCAGTGTTTACTGATAGCTTTGGTGATGTGTTGGGACGTGCCAGAGATGCAGGAGTGATTGCTCAGGTACTACCCGGTGTTGTGCGTGCAGGCTGGGAAAGGATTTTACAACTTTCTGCTGAAGAGCAGGATTTGTATCCTGCCATAGGGCTGCACCCCATGTATTTAAAATATCATGGGGAAAACGATCTTGAGGAGTTGAGGCGGATTGCTCTTGCGGGGAGTCTTGTTGCTATTGGTGAGATAGGTCTTGATTATTATTTGAAGGACGTCAATCGCTTAGCTCAGCAGGAACTTTTTGAAGCACAACTCGCCATTGCCAAAGAAGCGGATTTACCAGTGCTGCTTCACGTGCGAAAAGCCCACGATCAGGTACAGGCCACCATTCGCCGTATGGGATTTACTGGCGGCGGCATTGTCCATGCCTTTAGTGGCAGTCTGCAACAGGCGGAGCAGTATATAAAACTTGGATTTCTAATCAGTGTCTGCGGCACTATCACCTATGATCGTGCCACTAAAATCCGAATGGTAGCTAAAACCCTTCCGTTAACATCACTGCTTATTGAAACGGACTCTCCGGATATTCCGCCATCCAGCCACCATGGTGAACAGAATTTACCTGAATATTTACCGGAAATATTGTCAGCTCTTGCTGATTTACGTGAAGAATCATACGAGCAGGTGGCGCAGCAGATAGAGAAAAACAGTCGGAATATACTGTCTTTACGATGAGCAACGGGTGATGATCGCCATGGCCATTAGCTGTAATCCACGTCTGCTGATTGCAGATGAGCCAACAACCGCACTCGATGTAACCATACAGGCTCAGATTCTTGATTTACTGCTGAAATTACAGCAGGAACAGAATATGGCACTGATCCTTATTACCCATGATATGGGTGTAGTTGCTGAAACAGCTAAGCGGGTAACAGTCCAATACGCAGGGCAGCAGGTTGAAAAACAGGATGTAAAAGGGCTTTTCTCAAATCCTCACCATCCTTATACTGCTGCTCTTCTGGCATCACTTCCAGAACGGTCACAATCCAAACTCCTTCCCTCAATTCCAGGAGTTGTGCCCGGGCTTTACGACAGACCTGCTGGTTGTCTCTTCTCTCCACGCTGTACTTTTGCTAACGAGCATTGCCGCAGTGTAGAACCGGAAGTTGCATCTGAAAGTTTTGGCAAGACTTGTGACCCTGATCGAACAACCAACTTCTGGAATGTTGAAGATTGGAGGTGTTGATCTCAGTAAAAGTACAGAGAAAGAACGTA
>JAOZLM010000298.1 GCA_029934815.1 Desulfocapsa sp.
GCTTAGTTTCTCTGAAAAGGCATGATTTTTTCTATAACCTCAGGCATATTATCGCCTAACTGCTAAAGAACGTAACTTCATGGGAGAAATGAGTATAGCCGACCCAGGTAGCTTGGTTCAGTGCTCAGGATGTTAAGTAACTATGATATATCCAGCTGGAAGACAAAAAAAGATTCTTTTAATAAAATATTTTATTAGCATATTTTATGCTCTTGTCATTTTCTCGACGACATCATTATATGCTTCGGAACAGTCCGTTACCCTGCAACTACCGTGGTCTCATCAATTTCAATTCGCAGGGTATTATGCTGCAATTGAGCAAGGATTTTATAAAGATGTTGGGCTCAAGGTAAGTCTTCGAGAAGGCAAACCTGGGCTCATTCCCGTCGATGAAGTTAGTAGCAGACGCGTGGAGTATGGGGTCGCCCGTTCTGAGATTTTAGCTGAGCGGATGAGAGGTGTACCTATTACTGTCCTCGCCTCTATTTATCAACATTCAGCTATCATTTTTCTGAGTACAAAAAAATCAGGTATCACAACTCCATTAGACATGGCAGGTCGCCGAGTTATGCTGAAGCAAGGAATCAGTGCTGCTGAGCATCTCGCTGTTTTAAAGAAGGCAGGACTTTCAGAAAACAAAATTGTCAGACAAGTATCCAGCTATAATGTTGATGACCTTATTGCTGGGAAAACTGATGTCTTTAATGCCTATATTACTAATGAGCCATTTTACTTAGAAGAACAAAATATCCCTTACTCGATCATACGTCCTTTGGACTATGGTATTGATTTCTATGGAGATGTTCTTTTTACGAATGAACAAGAAATTACTGATAATCCACAACAGGTAAAAGCCTTTCGAAAAGCTTCCTTACAAGGTTGGCGGTATGCCCTGGAGAATTCTGAAGAAATTATTGACTTGATTATCTCCAAGTACGCTGTGAACAAATCCAGGGCGAATTTACGATTTGAGGCTGAAGCTGTCCGCAAACTTATCATGCCTAAATTGGTTGAAATCGGGTATGTCAATCCAGAACGTTGGCAAAATATTGCTGACATTTTCGTTCAGCTAGAGATGGCACCAAGCTCTTACTCCCTCGATGGTTTCATTTATGATCCAAGTCCGTCGGCGAACCAATTTGTCGATATGCACTTCCTGAACGAAGAAGATAAAAAATATTTAAAAGAAAAAAAAGTTATCAAAATGTGTAACAATCCCAACTGGGCACCAATAGAATTTGCCCAGGATGGAGATTTTAATAAGATGCAGGGTATCGCAATAGATACACTCAAAGTAATTGAAGAGCAGCTACAAATTAAATTTGAAAATGTTCCAACCAAAAGTTGGAACGAGTCACAACAATTTTTAAAAGAAAGAAAATGTGACATCCTGCCTTCTGCAGTGCAAACAAGTACAAGAGAGAAGTATGCAAATTTCACTAAACCATATTTAAAGCTGCCACTTGCAATATTCACAACAAAAGATAAACAAGTAATATCCGGGCTTGATGGAGTTATGGACAAGTCTTGGACAAGACAAAAAGGGTCTGGGCTCATAACAAAATTAAAAGCAGAATACCCAGATATGAAAGTCATTGAAACAAAAGGTGATCAAGAGGCATTACAAGCTGTAAATAAGGGGAATGCATACTTTACCATTGCTACCTTACCAGTTGCGTCCCATGTGATTTCAAAGTTTTTGTTGAATGACCTTCATATTGCTGGCTATACAGATATGGTTTACGAATTATCCATTGCTGTCAGAAATGATGATGTAATGCTTTTAAATATATTGAACAAATCACTAGATAATATATCAAAAGATACATCGAAAAAAATATTCGGAAAATGGGTAAAATCTATTGTTAAGGAACCCATCACAGATTTTACAATATTAATACAAGTTATAGCTTTAGCATCATTGATCATACTTTTTTGTGCCTACAGACAGCACATTCTGAATAAGAACATTGTACAACTGAAGAAAACAAAAAGACTCGTGAAAGCAGAGAAAGAGCGTTTGCAAGCTATCACTGAAAATATTCCAGGGGTTGTTTTTCAATTGTATGTCAGTAATAAAGGAGAGACAGGAGTTCACTATGTCAGTCCAAAAATGTTTCAAATATTTGGATTGGAACTTGTGGGTACTCCTTCTCTCTCTTTACAGGAATTTGTACAAAATATCCATAAAGACGACCAACAATCCTGGATAGATTCACTCGATGACGCAGTGGAAAGTCTGACGCCATGGCAGTGGAGTGGACGATATCTCAAGCCTTCCGGAGAAATAATATGGTTTGAAGGACATTCGACACCAACTGTTCGTAAAAACGAGATCCTTTTTGATGGAATCTTTATTGATATTACAAACGTTAAAAAACTCGAAGAAGAAAAATATAAAGCTGAAACACGGCTTCAGCGGGCACAAAAGATGGAAGCCATCGGGAATCTTGCGGGTGGAGTTGCCCATGATTTGAATAATATTCTATCTGGGATTGTTGGTTATCCTGAATTGCTGTTACAAACCTTACCCAAAGAGAGTGAATTAAGGAAACCGCTTGAGGCTATTCATGATTCGGGGAAAAGAGCAGCAACTGTAGTGGCAGATATGCTTACTGTTGCCAGAGGAGCAGCCAGTATCAGAGAAATTCATAATCTCAATGTTTTGATTGAGGAATACCTCATCTCTCCTGAATGCAAAGAGTTGAAGTCATTGTATCCTGAAGTAATATTTCAAAGCACGTTTAAGGCTAGCCACTCCACTATTTCCTGTTCACCGGTTCATGTCAAAAAATGTCTCATGAACTTGGTGACCAATGCTGCTGAGGCTGTGGGAAAAAATGGCATTGTCACGGTTTCTACCCATAATAAACATGTTGAGAATAGTCCCGGAAGCAAACAACAAATAGAAACAGGCGAATATGTTGTACTAAGTGTACTGGATACAGGCAGTGGTATCTCAGACATTGATTCAGAGCATATTTTTGAACCGTTTTATACAACAAAAACAATGGGAAGAAGTGGAACTGGCCTTGGCTTAGCGATAGTGTGGAATACAATGCTGGATCATAAGGGAAACGTTTTAATAGATAGTAGTAAACAAGGAACACGTTTTCAGCTCTATTTTCCAGGAAGTGAACATAAAGTGATCGATCAAGCCGGAAATGACAAAACGGAAGGACTTACTGGCACTAATGAACACATACTAATAGTGGATGACGAGCCTCAACTGCAGGATTTAGCCAGTCAGATGTTGAAAACCATGGGATATAAAGTTGACTCAGTCTGTTCTGGTGAATTAGCTCTGAAATTTATACAGGAAAACCCTGTTGAATTAATCATATTAGACATGTTGATGGAACCAGGCATGAATGGGCTGCAAACATATGAAGAAATACTCAAATTATATCCCAATCAGAAGGCTGTTGTAGCCAGTGGTTTTTCTGAGAGTGATGA